>JAZFQW010000001.1:0-2006 GCA_036445335.1 Alphaproteobacteria bacterium
AAGGCGGCCGACGCGCGCCATGCCGGCTTCGCCACTGACTACGTTCCCAAGGAGCGCCTGGCCGAGCTGGAAGCCGAGCTTGTGGGGGCCGTCTCCACCTGGTCGCGCCGGGTCGAGGCGAAGGCCAGCTGGACCCGCACGTCCTGGGTGTCGGTGCGCCGCTCCAGCGCCGTCGCGTGCAGCGAATTCATGCCTATCAAGTCGATGCGCAGCCGGCCCTCGCAGCGGTGCAGCCCGGTGATCCGTTCAAATAGAATGTCGCGCGCCAGCCGGGCCCGGTCCTGGGCGCCGAGGCCGGCATAGCTGATTCCGGCCTCGCCCTGGAAGCCGCCGTCGAAGCCGAAGGTCACCTTCAGCGTCGGTGGACGCGGACGCCCGCGGATACCGGTGACGCGCACCCGGTCGGGGCCGATCTCCTCGATCCCGGCGCCGGAGAAATCGGCGGTCACGTCCGGCGTCAGGTAGGCCGAGGGATCGTGCACCTCATAGAGCAGCTGCTCCTTGACCGTGCGCACGGTGACGCAGCCGCCGGCCTCGCCAAGCTTGGTCACCACTACCTCGCCGTCGCTGCCGATCTCGGCCATGGGATAGCCGCAATGCGCCAGGTCCGGGACCACCTTGTAGGGCGGATCGGCGAAGTAGCCGCCGCTGAGCTGCATCCCGCATTCCAGAAGATGACCGGCCACGGTGCCCCGGGCGAGCCGGTCCCAGTCGTCCAGGGGCCAGCCGAAAGCGTGCATCGCCGGCGCCATGAACAGGGACGGATCGGCGAAGCGCCCGGTGATGATCACTTCCGCCTCGCCGGCCAGCGCCGGAAGCATGTGCTCGGCGCCGAGATAGGCGTTGGCGCCGACCACCGGCAGCCCAACCTCGCCGACCGTCTTGCCGATCTCGGGAAGCCGGGTGTCCGCCGGCAGACGGTGGCTGACGTCGTCGCCCTCGATGAACGCGATTCTAACCCCGGCCAGGCCCAGGTCCCGGGCCACGGCGCGCGCCGCCAGCGCCGCCGCCCGGGGATTGGCCGCCCCCATGTTGGTGACGATGCGGGTCCCGGTGCGCCGGCAGATCGGCAGCAGCGCCCGCAGCCGCGGTTCGAGATAGCGGTTGAAGCCGGCCGCCGGGTCGCGCATGCGATCGCGGTGGCCGTGCGCCAGGGTCCGCTCGCCGAGGCACTCCAGCGCCAGGGTGCCGACCCGGCCGCTCGCGGCCAGGGCGCAGGCCGGATCCAGCCGATCGGCGGAAAAGCCGGCGCCACACCCCACGACGATCGGTGATTGCATGCGACCGCTTCTCCCGGCAGCCGGCCCCGACCGGGCCGTGGTGCGAATAGAGGGACTTTTGGATATTTGGTCAACGAAATCATTGACGACTGACCGGGCGGTGCCGCAGGTTGGCGCGGCGCCGACGCACGGCGCCCAGAGAAGCGCGCTGGATCCCACGGCCGGCGCACGCCAGAGGAACCCCGGCAGCAGCGATGAGCGACCAGACACGCGGCGGCCTCAGCGCCGGACTCACCGCCTACGGCGACACCGAGTTTTCGCTGTTCCTGCGCCAGGCCTTCATCAAGGCCATGGGCTATTCCGACGACGCGCTGGAGCGGCCGATCGTCGGCGTCGCCAACACCTATAGCGGCTACAACGCCTGCCACCAGACCGTGCCGCAGCTGGTCGAGGCGGTGCGGCGCGGGGTCCAGCAGAGCGGCGGTCTGGCGGTGGATTTCCCGACCATCTCGCTGCACGAGTCGTTCGCGCATCCGACCAGCATGCTGTACCGCAACCTCATGGCCATGGACACCGAGGAGATGCTGGGCGCGCATCCCATGGACGCGGTGGTCTTGATCGGCGGCTGTGACAAGACGGTGCCGGCACAGCTGATGGCGGCGGCGAGCGCCAACATTCCGGCGATATCGCTGGTGACCGGACCGATGATGACCGGCAGCCATCGCGGTGAGCGGCTCGGCGCCTGCACCGATTGCCGGCGCTTCTGGGGCGCCTATCGCGGCGGCG
>JAZFQW010000002.1:0-4422 GCA_036445335.1 Alphaproteobacteria bacterium
CGCGGCGGCGGCCGAGCTGCAGCGCGCCAGGGCGACCTATCAGGCGGCGGCCAGCGAGCTGGAGCGCGCCCAGACGCTGATCCAGCGCGGCAATATCAGCGGGTCCACGCTCGACCAGAGGACGGCCGACGAGGCCCGGTCCGAGGCCGACGTCAACGCCGCCGAGGCGGCGCTGCAGCGGACCCGGCTCGACTTCGACTATACCAAGATTACCGCGCCGTTCGCCGGCCGCATCGGGCGCGCCACCTACGACGTCGGCAATCTGGTCGGGCCGGACAGCGGCGTCCTCGCCACGCTGGTCGATCTCGACCCGATCTACGTGACCTTTCCGGTCAGCGAGCGCGACCTTCTGACCGCCATGCAGGCGCGCCGCACGGTCGACGGCGTCCAGTCCTCGGTGGTGCCGCGGCTGCGCCTGTCGACCGGCGACATGTACGACCGCGCCGGCCGGATCGAGTTCCTCGACAATAGGGTCGATCCGACCACCGGGACCGTCGCCGTCCGCGCCCAGTTCGCCAATCCCGATCAGCTGCTGCTGCCGGGGCAGTTCGTCACCGTCGTGCTCAGCGCCGGCACGGCGGAGACCCGCGCGGTGATCCCCCAGGCGGCGGTGCAGGAGAACCAGGCCGGCCGGTTCGTGCTGGTGGTCGGCGACGACGACCGCGTCGATGCCCGCCAGGTGGTCGCCGGCCAGCGGCTGGGCACCGACTGGGTGATCGAGGACGGCCTGGAGGAGGGCGAGCTGGTGGTGGTCGAGGGGCTGCAGAAGGTGCGCCCCGGCGCGCGGGTCCGGCCGGTGCGCGCCGGCGAGGCCGGCTGAGCGATGCTGAGCGCGTTCTTCATCGACCGGCCGAAGTTCGCCTTCGTCATCTCCATCGTGATCGTGCTGGCCGGGGTGCTGTCGCTGACCCTGCTGCCGGTCGCCGAGTTCCCCGAGATCACCCCGCCGCAGGTCCGCGTGTCGGCCAACTTCACCGGCGCCAGCGCGCTGGTCGTCGAGGAGTCGGTCGCCTCGATCATCGAGGCGGAGGTCAACGGCGTCGAGAACATGATCTACATGAAGTCGGTCAGCGCCAACGACGGCAGCTACCGGCTGGATGTCACATTCGCGGTCGGCGCCGACGCCGACCTGGCGCAGGTCAACGTGCAGAACCGGGTGTCGCAGGCGACCGCGCGGCTGCCCGAGGACGTGGTGCGCTCCGGCGTCATCGTGCGCAAGCAGTCGACCTCGCTGCTGGGCATGATCGCGATCTACGCCCCCGACGGCCGCTACGACGCGCTGTTCCTCAGCAACTACACCGCCATCAACATCCGCGACACCCTGGCCCGGGTGCCCGGCGTCGGCTCGGTGTCGATCCTGGGCGAGCGCGCCTACGGCATGCGCATCTGGCTGCAGCCCGACCGCATGACCAGCCTGGGTCTGACCGCCGGCGACGTGGTCCAGGCGATCCGCGACCAGAACGTGCAGGTCTCGCCCGGCGGCATCGGCCAGGCGCCGGCGCCGCCCGACCAGCAGTTCCAGTACACCATCCAGGCCCAGGGCCGGCTCAGCGAGCCCGAGCAGTTCCGCGCCATCGTGGTGCGGGCGCGCGCCGACGGCTCGGCGATCACCGTCGGCGACGTCGCCGAGATCGAGCTGGGGGCACAGAACTATGGCTGGTACGGCGATTTCAAGGCGCTGCCGGCGGCGATCGTGGGGGTCTACCAGCTGCCCGACGCCAACGCGCTGGACGTCATGGACGGCGTCACGGGCGAGCTGGAGCGGCTCGCCGGGCGGTTCCCCGAGGGCATGGTGTACGACGTCGCCTACGACACCACGCTGTTTGTCCGCACCTCGCTCAGGGACGTGGTGCAGACCCTGGGAATCGCCATCGCGCTGGTCGTCCTGGTGGTGTTCGTAGTCCTGCAGGACCTGCGCGCGACCTTGGTGCCGGCGGTGACCATCCCGGTGGCGCTGATCGGCACCCTGGCGGCGATGCTGGCGCTCGGCTACACGATCAACACGGTCAGCCTGTTCGGGCTGATCCTGGCGATCGGCGTGGTGGTCGACGACGCCATCATCGTGGTGGAGAACGTCCAGCGCCTGATGGCCGAGGGGCTGGACCCGAAGGCGGCGACGCGCAAGGCGATGGCCCAGGTTTCCGGCGCCATCGTCGCGACCACGCTGGTGCTGCTGGCGGTGTTCGTCCCGGTCGGCTTCACGCCGGGGCTGACCGGCCAGTTCTACCAGCAGTTCGCGGTGACCATCTCGGTCGCCGTCGTGCTGTCGTCGCTCAACGCGCTGACCCTCAGCCCGGCGCTGTGCGCCACCATCCTGAAGCCGCCGCGGAGCGGCCGGCGCGGCGGGCCGCTGGCGTGGTTCGAGCGCGGGCTGGCGGCGCTGACCCGCGGCTACGCCCGCATCGTCGGCATCCTGGTCCGCAAGCTGGCGCTGACCATGATCGCGTTCGTCGGCCTGCTGGTGGCGACCGGCGGGGTGATCCAGTCGGTCCCCACCGGCTTCGTGCCGTCGGAGGACCGCGGCGCCATCATGATCGACGTGCGCCTGCCCGACGGCGCCGCGCTCGGCCGCACCGCGGCGGTGATCGACCGGATCGAGCGGATCCTCGACGACACGCCCGGCGTGGCGAGCGTGATAACGATCGGCGGCTACAGCATCCTGACCGGCGCCCAGGGCTCGAACACCGGCTTCATGATCCCGGTGCTGGAGCCGTGGGACGACCGCACCGATCCGGCGCTCCACGTCGACGCCATCCTGGCCGGGCTGTCGGCGCGGCTGGCGGCGATCCCGTCGGCCACGGCGATCGCCTTCAACCCGCCGCCGATCCCCGGCCTCGGCAACGCCGGCGGCTTCGAGTTCGTGCTGCAGGACACCGAGGCGCGCAGCCCCCGCGACATGGCCGCCGCGCTCGGCGGGCTGGTCTTCGCCGCCAACGGCGACGCCCAGCTCGCCCGCGTGTTCAGCACCTTCCGCGCCGACGCGCCGCAGCTGTTCGTCGACGTCGACCGCCGCAAGGCGCGCACGCTGGGGGTCGCGGTCGCCGACGTGTACGGCGCCCTGCAGGCCAATCTCGGCTCGTTCTACGTCAACGACTTCAACAGGTTCGGCCGAGTCTACCGGGTGATTATCCAGGCCGAGGCGGCGCGCCGCAGCACGCCCGAAGACATCAACCGGATCTATGTCCGCAACGAGGGCGGCGACATGGTGCCGTTGCGCACCCTGGTGACGGTCGAGCCGATCCTCGGGCCGGAGCAGGTCGAGCGCTACAACATGTTCCGCTCCGCCGTGGTCAACGGCGACCCCGCACCCGGCTTCAGCTCCGGCCAGGCGATCGCGGCAATGGAGCGGGTCGCCGGCGCCGCGCTGCCGGCCGGCTACACCTTCGAGTGGACCGGCATGGCGCTGCAGGAGATCCAGGCCGGCCAGGCCGGCGCCGCGATCCTGCTCTTGTCGGTGGTGTTCGCGTATTTGTTCCTGGTGGCGCAGTACGAGAGCTGGACGATCCCGTTCCCGGTGCTGCTGTCGGTCGCGGTGGCGGTGCTGGGCGCGGTGCTGGCGCTGATCGTGGCGCGCATCGACCTCAACATCTACACCCAGGTCGGCCTCGTCCTGCTGATCGGCCTTGCGGCGAAGAACGCGATCCTGATCGTCGAGTTCGCCAAGCAGCTGCGCGAGGCCGGCCGGCCGATCGTGGTGGCGGCGGAGGAGGCGGCGCGGCTGCGCTACCGCGCCGTGCTGATGACCGCGGTGTCGTTCATCTTCGGCGTGCTGCCGCTGGTGATCGCCACCGGCGCCGGCGCCGCCGGCCAGCGCTCGGTCGGCACCACAGTGTTCGGTGGCATGGTCGCCGGCGCCGTCGTCGCCCCCCTGATAATCCCCGCCCTCTACGTCTTCTTCCAGCGCCTCCGCGAATGGGTCAAGGGCACAGCCAAGGCCGAACCCGACGCGGCCGAGCCGCCGGAATCGCCAGGGGCGTCGAAAGCACCGGAAGCACCCGAGGCGCCCGAAGCGGCGTGACCGCGGCCGGAACCCCCCGGGCTGTCCCGACGATATCATGTGCTGGATGGAAATTGACTCCTCAAGTGGAGTGAAGGCCCAATTCGACCGGTTGCTGTCCCCAACCTCCTGAGTTCGGAACGTCCGTTCTTGGCTATACCCGGCTGTCCCGAGCCGGCGCCAGGTACGGCAGCAGTGCCGCCAGCACCGGAAGTCAGAGCCGAAATGTCGGCTTTCTGTTTCGCCGCTTCAGCTTCACATCCGACTGCGGACCTCCACCAGGGGTGATCGGAACGGCAAGTTCTGACCCGAAGGAGGCTCTGACGCCATTGCTCTCTGCCACATGCGGGGACGAGGCACGGTTCGGAGACCGGCGCACTGGGATCAATATGTTCCCTAATCAAGGACGAATTTCTATAAATATG
>JAZFQW010000003.1:0-2102 GCA_036445335.1 Alphaproteobacteria bacterium
TGCCCGGCGGGGTGCTCGGCGCCATGATCTCCGTCATGGCGGTGATGTTCGTGCTGGGCTTCTTCCTCGACTTCATCGAGATCACCTTCGTGGTCGTGCCGATCGTCGCGCCGATCCTGCTGACCATGGGGCTGAACCCGGTGTGGCTGGGGGTGATGATGGCGATCAACCTGCAGACCTCGTTCCTCACCCCGCCGTTCGGCTTCGCCCTGTTCTACCTGCGCGGCGTCGCGCCGGCGACGATCCGCACCGGCGACATCTATCGCGGCGTCGCGCCGTTCGTGGCGATCCAGCTCGGCGCCCTGTGCGTGCTCGCCGTGTTCCCGGCGCTGGCGACGTGGCTGCCGACTGTGATCTTCGGGCCATAGCCCACACTTCTCACACTGGCCACGGTCTGCGCCGCGTCCAGGCGGTCCGAGCCGCCAGGAGAAGGCCGAAGAGCGTAGCAACGCTACGGTCGAGGCGTTCGACGCAGCGGGCGGGCCGCCCGGACGCGACCTGGAGGGCGGCGCTGTCGCGCCGACCGCGGCCAGTGTGAGAAGTGCGGGCTAGGGCCGTCATGGTCGCCCCCGACCCGGAGACCCCTGCGATGCGCACCGCGACCGTTCCCTCTCCCGTTTCGGACTGGCGCACGCCGCTGGTGATCATCCTCGCCGGCTGCCTGATCGCGATGGTCGGTTTCGGCATCCGGTCGATCTTCGGCCTGTTCCTCGAGCCGATGACCGTGGCCCAGGGCTGGGACCGCGAGACGTTCGCGCTCGCCATGGCGATCCAGAACCTGGTGTGGGGCGTCGGCGTGCCGGTCGCCGGCGCGCTGGCCGACCGCTACGGCCCGGCCCGGGTGCTGGCGGTAGGGGCGGTCGTCTACGGCGCCGGCATCTGGGGCATGGCGCAGGCGGACAGCAGTCTGGCGCTGCACCTGTTCGGCGGCGTGCTGACCGGCCTGGGCGTCGCCTTCACCGCCTTCTCGATCGCCCTGGCGGCAATTGCGCGTGTGGTCGGGCCGGCGCGCCGATCGCTTGCGCTCGGCCTCGGCACCGCCGCGGGCTCGTTCGGCCAGGTGGTCTTCTCGCCGCTCGGCCAGGCCTTCATCGTCGCCTATGGCTGGCAGCCGGCGCTGCTGATCCTCGCTGCGTCGGTGTTGATCATCATACCGCTCGCCTTCGTGCTGCCGAACGACACCGCGCCCAAGGGCGAAGTGCCGACCGACCAGTCGATCGGCGGCGCGGTGCGCGAGGCGCTGGGCCACGGGGGCTTCGTGCTGCTGACTGTTGGGTTCTTCGTCTGCGGCTTCCACGTTGCCTTCATCACTGTCCATTTCCCCGCCTACGTGATGGACCTCGGCCTCGGCGCCCGAGTCGGCGCCTACGCGATCGCGATCATCGGGCTGATGAATATCGCCGGCTCGTTCCTGTCCGGTGCGGCGGGACATCGCTGGAGCAAGAAGGGCGGCCTGAGCGCGATCTATTTCGCGCGGACGATCGCCATCACCGCGCTGTTGCTGGCGCCGAAGACCGAGGCGACGATCTACCTGTTCTCGGCGGTCATGGGCCTGTTGTGGCTGTCGACCGTGCCGCTGACCACCGGCATCGTCGCCCAGGTGTTCGGCGTGCGCTGCATGGCGACGCTGTTCGGGATCGTGTTCTTCAGCCACCAGCTGGGCAGCTTCCTGGGCGTGTGGCTGGGCGGCTATCTGTACGACCGGAACGGCTCGTACGACCCGGTCTGGTGGGCCGGCGTGGCGCTGGGGCTGGCGGCCGCGCTGATCCACCTGCCGATCAACGAGCGCCCGCTGCCGCGGCTCGCGCCGCAGCACCCTTGACTCGGCCGTGACCGGCACATTGCGAGTGATCGCCGCCCGCCGATCGGCGACCACGACCGGGCGAAGGGACCACGCAGCCGGTTGTCGACCGAGTGGCGAGACGCCGCAATCACCTTCCAAATCCAGCAGACGGCGGCATGGTCGAATCCGATGACCGATCGGGGGCGGCGCGGCGGCGGGCGGCGCTGCACGCCCGCATCTTCGCCCTGGTCGCCGAGATCCCGGCGGGCCGCGTGGCGACCTACGGCCAGATCGCCAGGATCGTCGGCTGCACCGCGCG
>JAZFQW010000004.1:0-5319 GCA_036445335.1 Alphaproteobacteria bacterium
ACTGCCGTTGGGCGCAAGGCAGACATGGTCCGCTGAAATGCCGACGTTCCGGGCGTTGTTTCGGCGGAGTTTCAAACTGAGACGCTACCAGTCGGCACGGGTCGCGCGGCTCGCCGGCTTGGGCTACGTCGGCAGGGCCCCGGGTCGCGCCAGCGCCCTTCGGTCACCGGTCAGTGCGTCCTCGATTCGCAGCAGGGCGTTCCATTTCGCCGTGCGCTCGCCGCGGGCGATCGAGCCGACCTTGAGCTGGCCGGCGCCCCAGCCGACCGCCAGGTCGACGACGCACGTGTCCTCGGTCTCGCCGGAGCGGGCGGAAACAATGCCGTCGAAGCCGGCGGCCCGGGCCGCGTGCCATGCCGCCAGGGTCTCGGTGACGGTGCCACGCTGGTTGACCTTCAGCAGCACCGCGTTGACCGAGCCTTCCGACGCGGCGCGGGTCACCCGCGTGGCGTCGCTGACCAGCAGGTCGTCGCCGACGACCTGGACGCGGTCGCCGACGGCCGCCATCAGCCGGGCGAAACCGGCCTCGTCGTCCTCCGCCAGCGGGTCCTCCAGCGACCAGATCGGGTAGCGGTCGAGCCAGCCGAGCAGCATCTCGATCAGGCCGTCGCTGTCGAGCTCGCGGCCCTCCAGCGCGAGGCGATAGCGACCGGCGGCGCCAAACTCCGACGCGGCGATGTCGAGCGCGATGCCGACGCCGTCGCCGGGCGTCAGGCCGGCGCGCTCGATCGCCCGCACCAGCATCTCCAGGGCCTCGTCGTTCGACGAGAAATCGGGCCAGTGGCCGCCCTCGTCGGCGACGCCGGCGCGGCGGCCGGCCGCCGCCATCAGCTCGCCGGCGGCGCGGTAGATCTCGGCGGTCCAGTCGAGCGCGGCGGCGACCGACCCGGCGCCCGGACAGACCACCATCAGGTCCTGGATGTCGATCCGCCGGCCGGCGTGGGCGCCGCCGCCGAAGATCTGGATCTCCGGCAGCGGCAGCACCACCGGTGCGTGGCCGAGAATGTGCCGCCACAGCGGCACGCCCGCCGCCGCCGCCGCCGCCTGTGCCGCCGCCATCGACACCGCGACGCAGGCGTTGCCGCCCAGGACCGACTTCGCGCGCGTGCCGTCGCATTCGACGATCAGCCGGTCGACCACCGCCTGATCGGCCGCATCGGCGCCGGCGAGGGCACCGGCCAGCGGCCCGCGGACGTTGGCGACGGCGCGGCGCACGTCGTGGCCGCCGAAGTCGGCGCCGCCGTCGCGCAGGTCGAGCGCCTCGCCGGACCCGGTGGACGCGCCGGCCGGGGCGATCGCCCGGCCGGCCGCGCCGCCGGCCAGCCGGACCTCGGCCTCGACCGTCGGCCGGCCGCGCGAATCCCAGACCCGGCGGCCGATCACGTGATCGATCGTCGTTGCGGTCATCGTGCCAGCTCCTGGGCCCAGGCACGCCGGACCGCCGCCAGGGTGTCGACCGGCCGCAGCAGAAGGTCGCGCGCGACCCGCCTGACGCGGTCCTTGTCGTGCGCGTCGGTCAGGTATTCGACCGGCGACTTGCCGTCGACCCGGGCCAGGAACAACCCGGGCAGCAGCCGCGCCGCGCGCGCCTCCAACGCCGCCGCCGGTTCCCACGCCACACCGGCGAGATACGCCGAGGCGAGGCTGTCGAAGCCGGCCAGCAGGGACTCAGCGGCCTCCGGCACCCACAGGCATTTCAGCAACAGATGGTTGAGGCAGAACGCGATGTCGAAGGCCGGGTCGCCGTACCACGCGCATTCGGCGTCCAGGAACACCGGACCGTCGGGCCCGGCCAGGATGTTCTTCGGGCTGACGTCGCCGTGGACCATAGCGCGCCGGGTCCCGGCGGTGCGCTCGGCCAGGGCGGCCAGGGGCTCCGCGAGGTCGGGGTGCGCCCCGACAGTCGCCAACAGATAGGGTTCCAATCGGATGTCGTGGAAGATCGCGTCGGTGGGAAAGGTGGCCGCGACCGCGTCGCTGCCGGCGGTAACGGCGTGGATGCGAGCGACCGTGGCACCGACCCGCGCGGCGAAGCCGCAGTCGACACGGCCAGCACTCAACTCCGCCTTCCACAGCCGATAGCGCTCCGGCGGCAGGAACGCCATGACCAGCAGGCCGGCGGCCTCGTCCTGCCCCAGCAGCGCGGGCGCCGATCCCGGAGCCGCCTCGGCCGCGCGGCGCATCCAGCGCGCCTCGTAGAGGTTGCGCTCGACCGGCACCCGCCAGTCGGCGGCGACCCTGAGCTTCGGCAGCGCCCGCTTGACGCACAGCGCGCGGCCGGCCACGTCGACGCGCCAGATGTCCGACGACACCCCGCCCTCCAGCCGGGTGAAAACCGGGGCCGCGCCGCCCGGCAGCAGGCCCATCCGCTCGAGCGCCGCCGGCACCGCCGCATCCGGAACATCCTCTCGCGGCATCGTCGCTAACCGCGCCCGCGCGGCCGGCCGTCCTTGCGGCGACCGCTGAGCGCGGTGACCACGCCGTGCAGGGTGCGCATCTCCTGATCGGTCGGATGGATGCGCTGGATCAGGTTGCGCAGGCTGCGCACCATCGACGGCCGCTTCTCCGTCACGTGGAAGAACTCGGCGCGGTCGAGTTCCTGCTCCAGGTGCTCGAAAAAGTTGACCAGCTCCGCCTTGTCCGCCGGCCGGCCGGCGGCGGCGCAGGCCGCCGTGGCATCGCCCGCTTGGAACCATTCGTGGCCGATCAGCAGCACCGCCTGGGCCAGGTTGAGCGAGGCGAAGGCCGGGTTCAGCGGCACCGTCAGGATGGCGTCGGCCAGCACCGTGTCGTCGTTGTCCAGGCCGGCGCGCTCCGGCCCGAACAGCACGCCTGTCGGCTCGTCGCGGGCGGCGTAGGCGCGCATCTCCGCTGCCGCCTGGCGCGGCGTGACAACCGGCTTGACCATGTCGCGCGGCCGCGCGGTGGTGGCGTACACATGGGCCAGATCGGCAATCGCGTCGCGGGTCCGGTCGAACAGCCGGGCGCCGTCCAGCACGACGTCGGCGCCCGCGGCCGGCGCCCGCGTGGTCGGGTTGGGCCAGCCGTCACGCGGCCGCACCAGGCGCAAATCGGTCAGGCCGCAATTGAGCATGGCGCGCGCCGCCGCGCCGATATTCTCGCCCAGCTGCGGCGCGACCAGGATCACCGCCGGCGCGCCGCCTTGGGCGATGGTGGCGACCGGCCGCTTGGTGGAATCGGTGCCGGACATCTCAGCCGGTTTCGCGACGACTCTCGAACACCGTGACCCGCGGCGCCGGCTTTTCCCGCACACGCACGCGCCGGCCCGTCACGCCTGTTCGACGCCGGCGCGGAAGAGCTTGTAGACCAGGCTGTCGCCCAGCGCGTCGAACGAGGCGTCGATGATGTTGGTCGACACGCCGATGGTCGACCAGCGCTCGCCGTCGCCGTTGGCGCTTTCGATCAGCACCCGCGGTATCGCGCCCGAGGCGTCGTTGGCGCGCAGGATGCGCACCCGGTAGTCGACCAGCCGCAGGTCCTTCAGCATCGGATAGGACGGCTCCAGCGCCTTCCTGAGCGCGAGGTCGATGGCGTTGACCGGACCGTTGCCCTCCGCCACGGTGTGGCGAACGTCGTTGCCGACCCGCACCTTGACCGCCGCCTCGGACTCGGTGACCAGCTTGCCGCGGGCGTTGAAGCGCCGCTCGTCGGTGACCGAGAAGCGCAGCAGCTCGAAATAGTCGGGCACCTGGCCCAGCATGCGGCGGGCCAGCAGCTCCAGGCTGGCCTCCGCGCCGTCGTAGGCATAGCCGTCGTAGTCGCGCCGCTTGACCAGGTCGACCAGCTTGCCGACCTGCGGGTCCTTGGGGTCGCAGTCGATGCCGAACTCGCGCATTCGCGCCAGGATGTTGGCACGGCCCGACTGGTCGGACACCACGATGTGGCGTTGGTTGCCGATCACCGCCGGGTCGACGTGCTCGTAGCAGCGCGGGTCCTTCTGCACCGCCGAGGCGTGCAGCCCGCCCTTGTGGGCGAACGCGCTTTCGCCGACATAGGCCGCGTTCAGGCTGGGTGCCCGGTTGAGATGCTCGTCGAACCAGCGGCTGAGATGGGTGAGCCGGCCCATCGCCTCGGCCGACACGCCGGTGTCGTGGCCCATCTTGAGCGTCAGAGTCGGGATCAGCGAGATCAGGTTGGCATTGCCGCAGCGTTCGCCCAGGCCGTTCAGCGTGCCCTGCACCTGGCGCACGCCGGCGCGCACCGCCGCCAGCGTGTTGGCGACGGCGTTCTCGGTGTCGTTGTGGGCATGGATGCCCAGATGGTCGCCCGGGATGTGCCTCACCACCGCCGCGACGATGCGCTCGACCTCGTCCGGCAGGGTGCCGCCGTTGGTGTCGCACAGCACGACCCAGCGCGCGCCGGCGTCGTACGCGGCCTTGGCGCAGGCCAGCGCGTAGTCCGGATTGGCCTTGTAGCCGTCGAAGAAATGT
Organism: Alphaproteobacteria bacterium; assembly: GCA_036445335.1. Lineage (GTDB taxonomy): Bacteria > Pseudomonadota > Alphaproteobacteria > DSM-16000 > Inquilinaceae > JAZFQW01. Next base: position 4,452 of record JAZFQW010000004.1, read on the forward strand.
TCGCAGTCGAACAGCGCCTCGCGGCCGCGCGCGACGATGGCGGCGACGCTGTCGCCGATCGCCTTGAGGTTCTCGTCGCGCGGCACGCCCAGCGCGACGTCGACATGGAAGTCCCAGGTCTTGCCGACCAGGCAGACCGCCGCCGTCTCGGCGTTGAGCACGGCGCTGAGGCCGGGATCGTTGGCGACGCTGCGGCCGGCCCGCCGGGTCATGCCGAAGGCGGTGAAGATGGCGTTGTCCAGCTTCGGCGGCTCGGCGAAGAAGGCGTCGTCGGTCGGGTTGGCGCCGGGCCAGCCGCCCTCGATGTAGTCGATGCCGATGGCGTCCAGCTCGCGCGCGATCGCCTGCTTGTCGGCCAAGGTGAAGTCGACCCCTTGGGTCTGCGCGCCGTCGCGCAGGGTGGTGTCGAAGAGATAGACGCGGTTGTCGTCAGTCATGCTGTTATCCGGCCCGGCGCCAAGTCGTTGTACCATCCTTGCTATCTTCTAGAATTATTCCCTGAGCCGCGAGCCGATTCCTAATTTCGTCGGCTATGGCGAATTCCTTCGAGTTGCGAGCTTGTTCCCGCTCCTCGAATTCCTTCGAGTTGCGAGCTTGTTCCCGCTCCTCGATAAGTCGATCGATCGATTCAGGAGAAACCTCGATCGTAATACTCGGTGCATATCCCGTCAGCTTGAGGGCACCGGCCGACACAACAATTTCAGCACCCTTGAACCAGTCCTCGGGATCGGCCTGTACCAGCCCCAGCACGGCGCCGCCGGCCACCAGGTGGCCCTTCAGCCGTGCCTGATCGGTCGGGTCGGACGACTTGTTGAGCTGGTGCGCCAGCTCGTGCAGGTGGGAGATCGCCATCGGCGTGTTCAGGTCG
>JAZFQW010000005.1:0-13887 GCA_036445335.1 Alphaproteobacteria bacterium
ATGCCGTCGGCCTGGTTGAGCGCCGGCCGGGCGGCGACGCCTTCCAGGAAGAACGGGTACAGCGGCACGCCGTATTCGGCGGCCAGCGCCGGGTAGAGCCGGTCGAAGGTCGTCCCGTAGTCGCCGCCCAAGTTGGGCGGCGCATACATGCCCGCCAGCAGCGTCGGGATCCGTCGCTCGGTCAGCACCGCCAGGATCCCGGCCAGGTTGCGCCGGGTCTCTTCCGGGTCCAGCCCGCGCAGCCCGTCGTTGGCGCCCAGCTCCAGCAGGACCAGCTGGGGGCGGTCCGACAGCACCCAGTCGAGCCGCGCCAGGCCGCCGGCGGTGGTGTCGCCGCTGACGCCGCCATTCTGCACCTCGATGTCGTAGCCGCGGTCGCGCAGCGCCGCCTCCAGCCGGACCGTGAAGCTGTCCGACTCCGTCAGGCCATAGCCCGCGGTCAGGCTGTCGCCCAGCGCCAGCAGCCGGATCGGCTCGGCCGCCGCCGTCGCGCCGCCAAGCAGGACGGCGGCCGGCACCAGCCAGCGTGCCGGGCGCGCCGACGGCAATGCGTTGACAAGCCGCGCCGCTGCGCCATTTACGCTGAGAGCCAGTATCATCCGCGCGAGGGTCATCGTTTTGCCGGATACCACCAGTGAGACCAAGGCCGTCGTCGCGATCACCGACGTGCACCTAGAATTGGCGAGCGCGGCCGGCCCCGTCAACATCCTGCGCGGCATAGACCTCAACGTCGACAGCGGCGAGTCGGTCAGCGTGGTCGGCCCGTCGGGATCGGGCAAATCGACGATGATGATGATCGTCGGCGGGCTGGAACGGCCGACCAGGGGCTCGGTCACCGTCGCCGGGCACGACCTGATCGCGCTCGGCGAGGACGAGCTGGCGCTGTTCCGCCGCGACAATGTCGGCATCGTGTTCCAGAATTTCCATCTGATACCGACGATGAGCGCGCTGGAGAATGTCGCGATCCCGCTGGAGTTCGCCGGCCGCGGCGACGCCTTCGCCACCGCCGAGGCGGGGCTGGACGCGGTCGGGCTGGGCCATCGTCTGACCCACTATCCCGGCCAACTGTCCGGCGGCGAGCAGCAGCGCGTGGCCCTGGCCCGCGCCTTCGCCGCCCGGCCGGCGCTGATCCTGGCGGACGAGCCGACCGGCAATCTGGATGGCAAAACCGGCCAGCAGATCATCGACCTGATGTTCGCGCTGTCGCGCGACACCGGCTCCACCCTGGTGCTGATCACCCACGACCCGGCGCTGGCCGGGCGCTGCAGCCGTCAGGTGCAGCTGGTCGACGGGGTGATCGTCGATGACGGCCGGTCGCCGGCCGGCGCCGTCCTGGCGGCCAGCCGGTGAGCCAGCCGCTCGCGGTGCGGCTGGCGCGGCGCGAGCTGCGCGGCGGCGTGCGGGGTTTCCGCATCTTCCTGGCGTGCCTGACCCTCGGAGTCGCGGCCATCGCCTCGGTCCAGTCGATCTCGAGCGGCATCGTCGAGGGGTTGCGCCGCGACGGTCAGTCAATCCTCGGCGGCGACGTGGCGGTACGGCGGATCTACCGCCCAGCCGACGACGACCAGCGTGCCCATTTCGAGGCCAGCGCCGAGGTCTCCAGCAGCACCGAGATGCGCGCCATGGCGGCCAACGCGGCGCACGACAGCACGCTGATCGAGCTCAAGGCGGTCGACGACGCCTATCCGCTGTTCGGCGCCGTGGAGTTGGCCGGCGGCATGGCGCTGGACACCGCCCTGGCGCGGATCGGCGGGATCTGGGGCGCGGCGATCGAGGACACCCTGCTGACCCGCCTGGAGCTCGCGGTCGGGGACCGCGTCACCGTGGGCGACGCGGCGTTCGAGATCCGCGCGGTGATCGACCGCGAGCCCGACCGCGCCGGCGGCTCGGGCTTCAGTCTAGGGCCGCGGCTGATGATCGCCGGCGCGGCGCTCGCCGAGACCGGACTGGTACGCGAGGGCAGCCAGGTCTACTACCACTATCGGCTCAGGCTGCCGCCCGGCGGCGCCACCGCCGACTACGTCGCCGACCTGCGGGAGCGGTTTCCCGACGCCGGCTGGCGCATCCGCGAGTTCGACGACGCGGCGCCGCGGCTGGAGCGGATGATCCGCCGCCTGACGCTATTCCTGACGCTGGTCGGGCTGACCGCGCTGCTGGTCGGCGGAGTCGGGGTCGGCAACGCGGTCAAGGCCTATCTGGACGGCAAGATCGCGACGATCGCGACGTTCAAGTGCCTCGGCGCGCCGGGCCGGCTGGTTTTCCAGACCTATTTGGCGCAGATCCTGCTGCTGGCCGCCGCCGGCATCGTCGCCGGCCTGGTGGTCGGCGCGGCGGCGCCGCTGGCGGTCAATCGGCTGCTGTCGCAGGTGCTGCCGATCGACGCGCGGATCGGACTGTACCCGAGTGCGCTGCTGACCGCCGCGGCGTTCGGGCTGCTGACCGCGTTGACGTTCTCGCTGTGGCCGCTGGCGCGCGCCCGCGACATCGCCGCCGCCAGCCTGTTCCGCGACCTCGTCGCGCCGGCCAAGGGCTGGCCGCGGCCCGCGTTCGTCGCCGCCACCGCCGCCGCCGCCGCCGCGCTGGGCGGGCTGGCGATCGCCACCGCCGACCAGAAATGGTTCGCCCTGTGGTTCGTGCTCGGTGCCGCCGCCACGATCGTCGCCTTCCGCGGTGCCGCCTGGTTGATCATCGAGGGCACCCGGCGCCTCGGCCGGCCGCGACGGCCGGGGCTCAGGCTGGCGCTGGCCAACTTGTACCGACCCGGCGCGCCGACCGCCAACGTGGTGCTGTCGCTCGGGCTCGGCCTGACCGTGCTGGTCGCGATCGCCCTGGTCGAGGGCAACATGACCCGGCAGGTCCGTGAGAGCATTCCGGCGGAGGCGCCGGCCTACTTCTTCGTCGACATCCAGAAGGACCAGATGGAGCCGTTCGCCGATCTGATCACCGCCATCGACGGCGCCGGCGGCCTGGACCGGGTGCCGTCGCTGCGCGGCCGCATCGTGGCGATCAACGGCGGTCCCGCCGAACAGGCGGTGGTCGACCACGAGCACGATTGGATCCTGCACGGCGACCGCGGCGTGACCTATGCGGCGCGCCCGCGCCCCAGCCACACCATCGTCGAAGGCGAGTGGTGGCCGCCCGACTACGCCGGACCACCGCTGGTGTCGATCTACAAGGACGTCGGCTCGGCCTTCGGCATCGGCATCGGCGACCGGATCACGGTCAACGTGCTCGGCCGCGACCTGGAGGCGGAGGTCGCCAACATCCGCGACATCGACTGGGGCACGTTCGGCATCAATTTCGTCCTGGTGTTCTCGCCGCAGCCGCTGGCCTCGGTGCCGCACACCTACATCGCCACCGTCAACGCGACCGATGCCGCCGAGCCGGTGGTGCAGCGCCAGGTCACCCGGACGTTCGCCAACATCACCGCGGTGCGACTGAAGGACGCGCTGGAGACGGTCAACGACATCCTGCGCAAGATCGGCGCCGCGGTGCGCAGCACCGCCGGCATCACCCTGGTCGCCGGGACGCTTGTGCTGGCCGGTGCCGTCGCCGCCGGCCACCGCCGCCGGGTCTACGACTCGGTGGTGCTGAAGGTGCTGGGCGCAACCCGCGGCGACGTGCTGCGAGCGTTCCTGATCGAATATGGGCTGTTGGGGCTGATCACCGCCGCGATCGCCGGGGTCATCGGCACCGTCACCGCCTGGGTGGTGCTGACCGAGGTGATGGAGGTCGACTGGGTGTTCCTGCCATCGGCGGTGGTGACGACGGCGGCATTGTGCACCGCGATCACGGTCGCCTTCGGCTTCGTCGGGACGTGGCGGGCGCTGGGGCAGAAGGCGGCGCCGCTGCTTCGCAACGAATAGCGTAACGCCCGGTTTGCATTAACCGAACGGCGGTCGGGGACGGTGCCGCCGCGGGTCGATTTGGGTTGAATTGGGGCACCGGATGCCCAATATCACCGATGCTATTCTTTCACGTTTCAAGGGTGAGGGTCGGCATGGCTTTTGATCCCCGAAATCGCGCACGCGCCTACGCCGTTGGCCAGACGGTCGAGCGCGCGGACATCGATGTCGGTCTGCGGCAATACATGCTGCGGATCTACAACTACATGACCACGGGATTGGCGATCAGCGGCCTGGTGGCCTGGACCGTCGCCAACGTTCCGGCGGTGACCGGCATCTTCTACACCATGCAGGGCGGCCAGATCGTCGGCATCAACGGGCTCGGCATGATCGCCATGTGGGCGCCGTTGATCATGCTAATCGGCGCGATGTTCCTGATGCGGAGTCCCAGCGCCAGCGGCGCGCAGATCTTCTATTGGCTGTTCGTGGCGGTCAACGGGATCGGCCTGTCGATCCTGATGCTGGTCTACACCAGCGAGAGCCTGATCCGTACGTTCTTCATCACCGCGGCGGCGTTCGCGGCGCTCAGCCTGTGGGGCTACACGACAAAGAAGAACCTCTCGGGCTTCGGCAGCTTCCTGATGATGGGGCTGGTCGGGCTGATCATCGTCTCGATCGTGAACATGTTCTTCTTCAGCAGCATGTTGCAGTTCGTGATTTCGGCGGCGGGCGTGCTGATCTTCGCCGGTTTGACCGCCTATCAAACCCAGAAGCTGAAGGATCAGTACGTCAATTTGGCCAGCGGACAGGGCGAAGCGGTGCAGACCGTGACCGCCGTGTTCGGCGCGCTGCTGCTGTACATCACGTTCATCAACCTGTTCCAGTTCCTCATGATGTTCCTCGGCCAGCGCCAATAACCTACCGGTATCCGAGGTAGACATGCCGCCCGGCGCACCACCGCCGGGCGGCTTTCTTTTGCCCGGTCACACGCAGCGCCCGCCGTCGATCTCCAGCGCCACGCCGGTGACGAATGCGGCGTCGTCGGACGCCAGGTAAAGCGCCGCCGCGGCGACGTCGACGGCCGTGCTCATCCGCCCCAGCGGGATGGTGGCGACGAACTGGGCGCGGCGTTCCGGCGTGTCGTCGCCCAGGAACGTCGCCGCCATCGGGGTGTCGCCCAGCACCGGGCACAGCGCGTTGACGCGGATGTTCTTCGGCGCCAGCTCCAGCGCCATCGACTTGGTCGCCGTCACCACCGCGCCCTTCGATGCGTTGTACCAGGTCAGCCCCGGCCGCGGCCGCAGCGCCGCGGTCGACGCGGTGTTGAGGATCGACCCGCCGCCGCGCCGCTCGATCAGCGGCACCGCGTGGCGCACGGCGTGGAAGATCGCCTTGACGTTGACCGTGAAGATGCGGTCGAACTCGGCCTCGTCGACCTCCAGCAGCGGCTTGTTGCGGTGGCTGTAGCCGGCGTTGTTGACCAGGATGTCGAGCCCGCCGAAGGCCTCCGCCGCGGTGGCGACCATCCGGGCGACCGCCGCACCGTCGCCGACGTCGGTCGCGACCGATACCGCGCGTCCGCCGCCGCCGGTGATCGCCTCGGCCACCCGCCGGCCGGCCGCCTCGTCGATATCGGCCACGACGACGCGGGCGCCGGCGCCGGCGAACGCCGTGGCGATCCCCTCGCCGAATCCCGAGCCGCCGCCGGTGACGATGGCGATCCTGTCCTTCAGCCGCATGGTGCCCCTCCCTTGTGACTTTCCCGACAATAGAACGGTCGGCAAGACGGGGGCTAGCCGATCTCCTGGCGGAGCGCGTGCAGATGGTCCGGCACGTCGGTCGGCTGCAGCACGGCGCCGCGGATCAGCCCGTCGAAGTGCTGGGTCAGGGTGCGGATGTGCTCGGTGGAATTGAACACGAAGTACATCTGGCCGACATAGATCACCGCGCGCAGCGGCCCGAAGATGGTGACCGGGATGGAAAAGCGCTGCAGCCCGTCGTACAGGAACCAGCGAAAGGTCGGGTAGAGCTCCTCGACCAGCTCGATCATGTGGTCGATCTGGTGGATCCGTACGCCGCGGTCGAGGTCGCTCCAGATCCCCTCGCCGCGGCAGAAGCCGCTGACCGCCTGGACCGAGTTGCACGCCTCCATGTCGGTCTCGGGGCGGCGCTGGTAGTCCAGCCGCGCCGCCGCGGTCTCGATGAGCTGCTCCGGCCGGGTGGTGGAGAAATGCGCCAGCTCGTAGCGGATCACGTCCTCGTTCTTCAGCAGGTCGGGCAGGGTCGCGGGGGCATAGCGGATCTTGTAGCCGATCGCCTCGGTGTGCCACTCGATCAGCATCTCGTCGGCCGCCGACAGGGTGTCGTGGCGGATGCTGATCTGCTCGGGCATGATGTCGGCGCCCAGATGGCCCTGCTGGCTGAGCCCCAGCAGCCAGTCGATGCTGACCTGCCAGCGCGCGGCGACGGCGGCCAGCGTCTCGACCCGCGGCAGGCGGTCGTTTCTCGGCGACAACAGCTGCGACAGCGTCGACCGGTCCATCCCGGCGGACGCGGCGAAGGCGCTGCGGCTGAGCGCCGATTCGGCGATCACCTGCTCTAGGCGGTCGCGGAACTGTTCCAGGAAATCGCGGCGATCCATGGTCGGCACCTCGTTTTGAAATCAGGCAGGTCGGTTCGGTAACGCATCACTATTTGCATGATGTCAACAAACAATGCTGTTTGGTTACGCATGTAACAAGTTGTGCGCGTTGCCGCATTGCGGCAACCGGGGGCAATTTGCTCAAATGCCCGGCAATGCAAAGCAAAAAACGGCGACATGGACAAGGCCGCCGCGCCGGCGACCGGTTCGAATGGCAGACATGGCTGATCGTCCTCGCCGTCTATGGCTGCTGGGCGCTGCTCACCTGGTTCCACGCGGCGATTCCGCTCTGGGTGCTGCTGCCGGTTGGGGCGCTGGTGGTGGCGTGGCACGGCTCGCTGCAGCACGAGACCATCCATGGCCACCCGACCCGCCGGCGCTGGCTCAACTCGGCGCTCGCGTGGCCACCGCTGGGGCTGTGGATGCCGTATGAGCTCTATCGCACGAGCCACCTTGCCCACCACGACAACGCCATCCTGACCGACCCGATCGAGGATCCGGAAAGCTTCTACTTGACCACGGCGGCATGGGCGCGGCTCGGGCCGGTCCGGCGCGCGCTCTATCACGCCAACCAGACGCTCCTGGGCCGGCTGGTCATCGGCCCGGCCCTGGTGGTCGCCCACTTCTACGCCGACGAGGCACGTCTGGTAGTGCTCGGCGCGCCGGGCCGCCGCTCGATCTGGCTGCGCCACGCGTTCGGGGTCGCGGCGGTGTTGGTCTGGGTGACGGCGGTTAGCGGCCTGCCGGCTTGGCTCTATCTGGTCGGCATCTGCTACCCCGGCCTGTCGCTGACGCTGCTGCGCTCGTTCGTCGAGCACCGGCAGGCCGCCGACCCGGAAGCGCGGACCGCGGTCGTCCATGCCGGCCCGCTGTTCGGCCTGCTGTTCCTCAACAACAACCTGCACGTGGCGCACCATGCCCGGCCGGGCACGGCGTGGTACCGACTGCCGGCCTATAACCGGCAAATCGGCGCCGACAGCGTGGCGGCCCGCGGGGCCGGGCTGTATGTCGGGTACCGCGCGGTGGCGCGCCGGTTTCTGCTGCGCCCGCACGGCCACCCGGTGCATCTGGCGGAACATGCAGGCTAGCCTGCCGATGTACGACCTGCCGGTGGTGCGGGCCGCGACGGACGCGCTGTGGCGGGCGCTGGCGAGGGCCTTCCGGCGCGCCGGCGTGGCCGACGTGCCGGACCGGCTGACCCGTGACGCCGAGCCCGCCGCCCTGTGGTCCGACCCGCGCCTGCTGCTCAGCCAGTCGTGCGGCTTTCCGCTGATCCACGGCTTCGCCGGCCGGTTGCGGCCGGTGGCCACGGCGCGCTACGCCGCGCCAGGCTGCGACGGGCCGAACTACCGCAGCGCCGTCATAGTGCACGCCGACGCGGCAGGCGACCAGCTGGACGACTTTCGCGGCGCGGTATGCGCCGTCAATGGCTGGGACTCGCAGTCCGGCTGGAACGCGCTGGCGGCGTTGGCGGCGCCGTTGGCCGGCCGTCGCGGAGCGACCGGCTTCTTCCGTTCCGCCATCGTTACCGGCGGCCATTGCGCCAGCGTTGCGGCGGTCGCCGGCGGCGCGGCCGACTTGGCGGCGATCGATGCCGTCACCCTGGCCCTGCTGGGCCGGCACCGTCCCGAGACGCTGTCGGCGGTGCGCGTGCTGACCTGGACTCAGTCCGCCCCCGGCCTACCGTTCGTCACCCGTGCCGATGCCGACGACGGGCTGGTCGCACGGCTGCGCGACGGCCTGGCCGCGATGCTGGAGGACCCGGCCGCGGTGCCGCCGCGCGAGGCATTGCTGCTGTCCGGACTCGACATCCTGGAGTTGCCGGCATACCGGCCGATCCGGCACATGGCGAGCCGCGCCGCCGCGCTCGGCCGCCCGCCGGCGCTGGCGTCCTGACCCGTATCTCTCACACTGGCGACGCAGACCGTGGCCAGTATGAGAAGTTCGGGCTAGTGTGGTGTTTTCGAAGTTCAGTACATCGAATGTGCCAAACTTCGCAAGCTAAATCACATTAGAATCAAATAGTTAGGGTCCATTTGATTCTGAAATTCGTGGGCACGAATTTCAGAATCGGGACACTAGCGAACCGACCTCCGCCAGTGGGCACGAATTTCAGAATCGGGACACTAGCGAACCGACCTCCGCCAGGCCGCGATGCGGTCGATGGCGTCGCGCAGCAGGCCGGGCAGGTCGGCGGCGATGGCGAGGCCACTTGGGTCGCCGTGTCGGCACGCCGATTCGACCCGGCCGCTGAGCACCGACAACGCGGTCGCGCCGTAGGTGCCGGCGCTCGACACCAGCGCGTGGGCATGGGTGGCCAGCGCGTCCGGGTCGCCGGCCGCCAGTGCCGCCTCGACGCGCCCGATGCGCGCCCGCAGCTCCTCAACGAAGCCCGCGGCGAGATCCGCGGCCGTGGCGGCGCCGAGCCGCGCGGCCAGCTCGTCGAGCGCCGCGACGTCGACGCCATGGCGCGGCGGTGTCGGATCGGTCACTGGTGAAGCCTCCGGTGCGGCGGTCGGTTCGGGCGTCGCTGCGAACGGTCGCACCCTAGCCTGCATTTCTCACACTGGCCACGGTCGGCGCGACAGCGCCGCCCTGGGGGTCGCGACCAGGCGGCCCTCCCGCGGCGTCGAACGCCTCGACCGTAGCGCTGCTACGCTCGTCGGCCTTCTCCTGGCAGATCGAACTGCCCGGACGCGACGCAGACCGTGGCTAAAATGAGAAATGCAGGCCAGCGTCCGGGCGGCGGTCGCGTCATGCGGTATACTGTACCGCATGATCCTGTTCCTTAGCGATTTCGGTCCCGGCAGCCCGTATGTCGGACAGGTGCGGGCGGTGTTGGCGGCACGGGCGCCGGGGGTGCCGGCGGTCGACCTGATGCACGACCTGCCGGCGTTCCGGCCGGCCGCCGCCGGGTGCCTGCTCGCCGCGCTGATGCAGTCGTTGATACTGCCGGCGTCGCGAGCGGAGGACTCGATCCTCGGCGCCGTCGTGCTGGCGGTCGTCGATCCAGGAGTCGGCGGCGACCGTTTGCCGATCATCGTGGAAGCCGGTCCACACCGCTATGTCGGGCCGGACAATGGGCTGTTTGGCGCTGTTCTCGGCCGCGTCGCGCATGCCCAGGCCTGGCGCATCGACTGGCGACCCGACCGGCTGTCGGCCAGTTTCCACGGCCGCGATCTGTTCGCGCCGGTGGCGGCGATGCTGACCCAGGGCCAGCCGGTGCCCAGCACGGCGGTGGCGCTGACCGAGCTGCGCCGGCCCGACGGGCCCGATCCCCTGGCCGAAGTGGTCTACGTAGACCGGTACGGAAACGCGATGACCGGCCTCGACGCCGCGGCGCTGCTCCAGACGGCGGTGCTGGAGACCGGCGGCCACCAGTTCCGGCGGGCCGGCACCTTCGGCGACGACCCGGACGGCGCGGGGTTCTGGTACGCCAACAGCCTCGGACTCGCCGAACTGGCGGTCAACCGGGCCAGCGCGGCCGACCGGTTCGGCCTTACCGTCGGCACGCCGGTCGCGGTCGTGTCCTAGCCCGCACCTCTCACACTGGCCACGGTCTGCGCACAGCGCCGCGCAGACCGTGGCCAGTATGAGAAGGTCGGGCTAGAACCCGCGCGGCGGCATCGATGGCGCGCGCTGCAGCCAGTTATCGGCGGGATAGGCGGCGGCGCCATCGATCACGTGGAACGCGTAGGCGTGGCGCGACAGGTCGGACCGGTTGGCGCCGCTCTTGTGCGGCAGCTGGCCGTGCAGCAGGACCAGGGTTCCCCTTGGCGCCTCCAGCGGCACGTAGCCGTCGGCGGGGAAGGGGGTGGGGTCGAGCTCGTCGAACGTCACGCCGACTGCGCCGTCGCGACGGAACCGCCGCTTCAGCCCCAGCCGGTGGCCGCCCGGCAGCGCGTACATGCAGCCGTTCTCGGTGGTCGCGTCCTGCAGCGCGAACCACATACCGACGACGCTGGGCGGCTCGGTGTACAGGAATGTGCTGTCCTGGTGGCACACCACCTCGCCGCCGATACGCGGCTGCTTGAATATGTACATCGATTGGATCAGCAGCGGCCGGGCCATGCCCAGATCGGCGGCGATCGCCGCCAGCTCGGGGTTGCGCGAGAACCGCTCGTACACCGGATCCAGGTCGTGCAGCGCATGGCCGATCTTGTTGATCGCCAGCGCCTTGTCGCGACGCAGCCGGCCGTCCTCGTCGTGCGCGTCCTCCTCGAAGAAGAAGCGGATGCGGTCGCCGGAGGTCAGGAAATAGTCGTCCGACGTGCGGGTCTGGTCGGTGGTCGAGAATACCGATCGCACCTCATCCGGGTCGAACGCGTCGACAAGCTCGCCGGCGCGGGCGATCAGCGCATCGCACGCGGCGGCGTCTACGAACCGCTCGATCACCAGGACCCCGTCGCGCTCGAACGCGGCGATCTGGTCGGTCGAAAGTCCCATGGCTTCCCCCCAGCACCGGCCGCAGGTTAGCGGTCAACGCCGGAGCCGTGCAAGGTCAGGCGCAGCAGGCGCTCCGCGCCGCGTGTGCGTCCGGCGATCGATCGTCGCCGTAGGTGGTGCGGTCGCCATAGGTGTGGAAGGTCTCCCACGCGACGCCCGCCGGGTCGGTCGCCCACACCTTGTCGGACGCGGCGTAACAGCAGTGCGCCTTGGGCTGCTCGACCGTGGCGACGCCGGTGGCCAACCGTTCGGCGACCTCCTCCAACTCGTCGCCGCTATCCACCTGGATGCCCAGATGATCCAGGCCGGTGGGCCGGCGGCGGGAGGAAATCACGAAGTTCACCCGGGGATCGTCGATCAACCACTTGGCGTAGTCGTGCTTCGCCACCGACGGCGGCGTACCGAACAGCGTGGTGTAGAATCCGCTGGCCTCGGCCAGATCGGTGACCGCGAGATGGACGTGCAGGCGCTTCATAGGGGCTCTCCATGGTCTGCGGCGGCGCGCGATCGATGCCGTCAGAGTCGCCCGGCCCGATCGCGGCAATCGTCATTTCGATAATTTCACAATAATCGAAATATCGTCGGTGTCAAGACCGCTTTCGTAAGCGGGGCGAGGCGCGGCAGGAAGCGGCCGATCGGAGCGCGCATGCCGAGAGCGGCCACGGCGGACCGTGCGAATCCGGCCCGTTCCGGTGCCGCCAAGCCGCGGGGACCGTGACCAATGTGAAAAGTGAGCTGGCGCCGTGGCGAGGCAGGAAACCGGTGGTGGGGGTTCGCCCGAATAGAGGCGGGAGCCGACCGGCCTTCGGTGGCTCCCGACTTTCGCTAGCTGAATCCCGAAGTCCCCACCCGCGGTAGTGACGACCGTCGGAAGTCGCCGCACAGGCATTGCGGCGGCTGTGGCGTCACCGGTTTCCCGGCCACGTAATGGCTAACCTGCGACCGCCGGGCGGTCACGTCAACTCCCTGGTCGCGTAGTGCAACTAGATTCGGGGGCAGCAGTCGCCGGGGCGCCGTCGGGGTCACGCGGCGGCCCTGCGGACGCAGATGCCGAGAGGTCGGCGGGGGGCGCCGGCGAACCCACCTCCACGGGCGGACCGGCCCGCAGACGCCGGCCAGCGCGCCGGGCTGCAGCGCAGCGGCGATGACCCGGCCGGGCGGCTCGCCCGGCATGACAACTCCGTGCCCCGCGGGGTTCCGGAAACCGAACCGCCGGTAATAGGCCGGGTCGCCGACCAGCAGTGCGACACGGTGCCGCGCCCACGACGCCATGTCGAGCGACTGCCACACCAGCGCCGCGCCGATCCCCCGCCCGCGCCGGTCCACGGCGACCCCGCGGGCGCGACGATTATCCTCGAATCACCGCCGCCGTCGGCCTATCCTCCGGGGCAACCGCCAAGCGCCGGAGAGTACCATTGGACCAGCAGGAACTGGAAGCCACGCTGTCGCTACTGCTCCAGGACATGGAGGGGGAGTGGGGCGACCGGCACGAAATCCACATGCGGTTGCGACAGACCCTCGATGGCATGCGGGCGATGGGCATGCCGCTGCCCGACGACCTAGTTCGCATGGAACGGGACTTGGCGGCCGAGTTCGCCGCCGACCAGTCGAACGGCGACAAAGCGGGCTAGTCTAAGCCACCGAGCTGCACGCCGCCGACCAAGCCGATCCGTCCATGCGCAGCTCCGCGATGATCGCGCGGATTTGATTGTCGAGCGGCGGCGGGTCCTTTTCGTCGGCCGCCTTGCCGCCGCGCACCACGTCGGTGCGGCAGAACACCGTATCGGCGTTGTCCAGAACGGCCTCGAAATCCCGATTAATGCGCTGGTTCTCCGGGATCGGCCCCTCGGCCACCTTGTCCGGGACAAAGACAATAACGGCCGGGTGTTTGGTGCGGATGCCGCCGCTGTATTTCCACCCCAGGGCGGTTCCGAGAGTCTAGTTGACGGCCTCGATTTTGGCCTTGTTTTGATCGCGGTTGATCATGAGGTCGCGCAGGGATGACGCTTCGCGTCTCGCCGTGATGACTCCTTTCTCCACCGCCGCCGGCGCAATCATATTACATTAATTGAGCAACTATCATAACCTTCGCACATGGATTGTAAAAGCATCTGCGCTGAATTAACGCCTCGCGGCCGCCGCGGGTCAGCGGGGGCGCGCCTTGTCGCCGGCCGCGGCCTCGTCAGTGCCAAGCGCCGTGGCCAGGCGGGTCCGTGCGCTGCCCGGCGGCAGCGGCCGCTGCTGGCTGTCGTGCGGCGACCAGCCGGAGAGGTGGATAACCTCGAAGGTCGCCGGGACGCGGCCGTCGGCGTCGGCGAAGTCGGCGCGATAGCGGCGCGCCGTTTCACTCCACAGCCGGCGTGGGGGCGGCGCCGGGTTGCGGGTCAGTGCGGCGTTGGTCTCGCCCATCCCGCGCAGGTCGGCGAACAGGCCGAAGGCGGTCTCGTAGGTGACGGTGACGGTATCGCTGTCGACCACCGGCAGGGCGAACCCGGCCCGTTGCAACAGCGCGCCGGCATCGACCAGGCCGGCATAGGGCGACAGCCGCGGGCTGACGCCGCCGGCCAGCGCGATCTCCGCCGCCATCACCGCCTGTCGCAACTCGGCCAGGGTCTCGCCGCCCAGCATGGCGCCCAGGAACAGCCCGTCCGGCCGCAGGACGCGGCGTATCTGGATCAGCGCGCCGGGCAGGTCGTTGGCCCAGTGCAGCGACAGGTTGCTGACCACTAGGTCGAAGCCGCCGGCGACGAACGGCAGCCGCTCCTCGTCCGCCGCCACCGCCGGCCGGCCGGCTGCCGCGGCGCGCGCCGCCATCGCCGGCGACAGGTCGCACTGGACCAGCGCCTCGATGTCCGTGCGGCCGGCCAGCGCGCGTGCCATGTCGCCGCCATGGCAGCCGACGTCCAGCACCCGGCGGAACCGGCGCTTGACGTCGGCCAGCCGGTCGGCCAGCGC
>JAZFQW010000006.1:0-3490 GCA_036445335.1 Alphaproteobacteria bacterium
TGCCGGGGAAGGGGCCGCCGCTGTCGGTGAAGGAGGGCAGGGCCATGGTGCCGTCGGCGATCAGGCCGGCGACGTCGTCCAGGGTCGCCGCGTCGCGGGGGGCGTCGCCGGCCAGGATGTCGAACTCGCGGCCGCCCATGAAGCGGCTGCAGGCGACCGGGTTGCCGTGCACGTCGGTGTTGGAGACCGTGTCGCGGTCCTGGTGCAGCGCGTCGAGCGGATGGGCAGCGTTGAAGCTGATCACCCAGGTGCCGGTCGACATGAGCGTGAAATCGGTCATACCGGCGGCCAGGTAGCGCAGATAGTTGGCGTTGCTGTCGTGGATGCCGCACAGCACCGGCGTGTCGGCGGGCAGGCCGGTGGCGGCGGCCACGCCCGGCATGACCGGGCCCAGCACGTCCCATGCCCGGCGCAGCGGTGGAAACAGGCGCTTCCAGCCCTGGCCCGCGACCAGCGATGAATAGGCCCGCGCCCTCGGGTTCCACAGATGGGTCTGGGCGCCCAGCGAGGTCACCTCGACGGCTGCCACGCCGGTCAGCCGCCAGGCCCAGTACTGCGCGTGCGGCAGGATGTGGCGGGCGCGGGCGAAGGCGCCCGCGAACGCACGGCTCTGCCAGAACAGCTGGCGCCCCAGGGTCAGCCCGCCGGGATTGGTCGGCGCGTAGACCTCGGCGAACGGCGGCGCCACCTCGGCATAGGCCGCCTTGATGTCGTCCGGCGGATCGTCCTCGTAGTCCATGATCGGCAGCACCAGCCCGTCGGCGCCGACCAGCGCCCCGGTCGACCCGTAGGTGCACGGCACGATCGCCTTGATGGCGTGCCGGGCCGCGGCGGTGGCCAGCGCGCCCAACAGCCAGTCCCACACATGCGCCTCGTCGACATGGCGGTAGGGCGGTCCGGCCACCGGCGTGTTGTCCGCCATGACGGTGTCGAGAATCCGTCCGGCGGCGTCGACGACGATCAGTTTCAGGTTGGTCTTGCCGAGATCGAGAACGGCGGCGGCATCGGTCATCACGCGGCATTATGCCGTGACGGGCCGGCTGGGAACAATTGCCGAGCGATGATTTGCGGCCGGATGGGACCGCCATAGGCGGTTCAGTTGTACCGCCCCGTATTCGCCGATACAGTCCGACATGGACAGGCGAGGGAGGGGCGTCGGTTGGCCAAGCTCAAGAATCGCAAGCTGCGCAGGGAGATCGTCGCGACCTGTCGCGCGATGAACGAGCAGGGCATCAACCAGGGCACGTCGGGCAACGTCAGCGCCCGCATCCCGGGCGACGGCGGGTTCCTGATCACACCGTCGGGCATCCCGTACGAGGAGATGGCGCCCGAGACCGTCGTCGAGATGGACATGGCCGGCGGCTATCGCGGCGACTTCCTGCCGTCCAGCGAATGGCGAATGCACTACGACATCTATCGCGTGCGGCCCGAGGCGGGGGCGGTGGTGCACACCCATGCCACCTTTTGCACCGCACTGTCGTGCCGCCATCTGGACATCCCGGCCTTCCACTACATGATCGGCGTCGGCGGCGGGACGTCGATCCGCTGCGCCGAATACGCCACCTTCGGCACCCAGGCGCTATCGGATCATATGCTGGCGGCGCTGCAGGACCGGACGGCGTATCTGCTGGCCAATCACGGCATGATCTGCTTCGGCCCGACCCTGACCAAGGCGCTGTGGCTGGCGGTCGAGGTCGAGACCCTGGCGCGGCAATACTGGTACGCCAAGCGCGACGGCAAGCCGTTCGTCCTGCCCGATGACGAGATGCAGACCGTGCTGGCGCGCTTCAAGAGCTACGGCAAGCAGGCCGACGAGCTGAGGCCCGACGAGGCGCCGGCGGTCGAGCCGCCACCGCGCCGCGACCGGCCGGTCCGCGCCGCCGGCAAGCGGGCGGCGAAGCCGAAGCCCGCCAAGACTTCCGCCAAGACCGCCGCCACGGCGCGCAAGGCGCGCGCCAAGGCCGCGGAGTAGCGGTACGAAGGTAAGGCGGCGCGATGATCGTCAGCTGTGGCGAGGCCCTGATCGACATGGTGCCGCTGCACGGCGCCGACGGAGAAACCGGCTATCGGCCGCTGCCCGGCGGATCGCCGTTCAACGTGGCGATCGCTCTGGCGCGGCTGGGCAGCCGCACCGGTTTCCTCAGCCGCGTCTCCACCGACTTCTTCGGCGACCTGCTGGTGCGGACGCTCGAGGCCAACGCGGTCGACACCGGCTTGGTGGTGCGCGGACCCGAGCCGAGTACGCTCGCCTTCGTCAGCATCGCCGCAGGCGAGGAGCCGCAATACGCGTTCTTCAACATCGGCGCGGCCGACCGCAGCCTGGTCGCGGCCGATCTGCCCGAGCCGCTGCCCGACGCCGTCGACTGCCTGCATTTCGGCTCGTTCTCGCTCGCCGTGGAGCCCGCGGCGACGACCCTGGCCGAGCTGATGCGGCGCGAAACCGGCCACCGGGTGATCTCGCTGGACCCGAATGTCCGGCCCACCCTGGTGGGCGAACGCGAGGCTTATGTCCGCCGGCTGGAGCGGCTGGTGGCGCTCGCCACCGTCGTCAAGGTCAGTGCCGCCGACCTCGAATGGCTCTATCCCGGCGCGTCGGCCGAGGCGATCGCCGTCCGCTGGCGCGACAGTGGCCCGGCCCTGATCGCGGTGACGCGGGGCACCGACGGGGCCGTCGCGCTGACCGGGACGACCCGGGCCGCAGTGCCGGGCAATCGGGTCGATGTGGTCGATACCGTCGGCGCCGGCGATACCTTCCAGGCCGGGCTGCTGGCCAGGCTCGCCGAGTTCGGTCGGCTCGGCCGCGACTCGGTGTCGACCCTGACCGAGGCCGAGCTTGCCGACGCGCTGTCGTTCGCCGGCCGCGCCGCGGCGATCACCTGCTCGCGCGCCGGCGCCGACCCGCCGCGCCGCGCCGAGCTACGATAGCGGTCGCAGAATTCACCAGGATTTCACCGCCAGACCGCGGCGCAGCAAGCTCGGTACCGGATCTTCTCGGAATTCTTACGGCGGTACCGGTCAACCGACGCGTCACCCGCCGCCTATTCCAGCGCCCGAATCATTCCCCGGTCGACCTCCCACACCCGGTCCGCGGCCCCGACGACGATCGCTCGGTCGTGCAGCAGGCTCAGGAAGACATGGGTCTCCAGCGGCCAGGCGGTCACCAGGTTGGTGACGAAGACGGCGGTCGGGTCGGCGCCCGGCGGCACCGACATGTGCACCGAGAGGCATGATTGGGACAGCTGGTCCAGCTCGATGATCCCGTTGCCGTCGGCGGTGACGTGAACGCGATAGTGTCCGCCGACGACGATCTCGCCGGGCACCGTCGTGGCGGCCAGCAAGTAGACCAGCCAGCCCGGTCGGTCGATCATCGCGCCCGGCAGCACGACCGTGTTGTAGCGTGGCTTGCAGGCATAGGGCAGTGCCGCAAGCGCGGTGCGCCTGGCGCGAAACATCGCGGCAGTTTCGCCGACCAGCGGCGCCGGCGGGCCGG
>JAZFQW010000007.1:0-4397 GCA_036445335.1 Alphaproteobacteria bacterium
TGGAAGTTTTGCGCGCCCAGGAACGCTTCCGTGTCGCGCATGATGGCGTTGATCTGCGACCGTTTCATCGCGCACCCTACCGCTGCGTGTTCCGACCCCCGCGCGTGCGCACCGGCGCTGTGGATTAGATACCGCTCGGACGAGACCACAGCTGCGGATCTGGCCGGGACGCCGCCCCCTCACCCTAACCCTCTCCCCGAGGAGAGGGAATCACAACTAGCCCGCACTTCTCATATTGGCCACGGTCTGCGCGACGAGAGGGCGGCGCTCATTGCGATGCACGCGGAGGGTGACATGGGCGCGGTCGGTCTGCCGCTCCAATCCCAGGACCTGCTGGACTCGCCGCGCGCTACAAGTGCCGGCCCCAAATGAAACCCTGATCGCGGCATCGACGGCCTCGGACCGATCCGGTGGACTTGGCGGTGTCGATCACCGGATGCCGGACCACCACCGCTTGCGTCGCCGAACGGCGCACGCCACCTTGGGACCCATGGAACCGCCGATCCGGAACGTGTCGACGCTTGGCCCGCGCCAGGTCGTGCTGGCGACGGTTCCGGTCGCGGTGCTGATCGGGTTCTTCTCGACCGGGCCGATCGCGCAATGGCCGGACTATCACCTGTTCGCCGACCAGCGGGGCTATCTGGGGATCCCCAATTTCGGCGACGTGGCGTCGAACCTCGTCTTTCTGGCGACTGGCGCGCTCGGGCTCGGCCTATGCGTCGTCCGTCGGCCGCCGGGCGCGCTGCGCGCGTGGATCGTCTTCTTCGCCGGGGTGGCGTTGGTCAGCGCCGGCTCGGCATATTATCACTGGCGTCCCGACAACCAGGCGCTGGTCTGGGACCGATTGCCCATGACGATTGGGTTCATGGGCGCGTACGTCGCGCTGCTCGCCGAATATGTCGACCGGCGGCTCGAGCGGCGTCTGCTGGTGGTGGCGATGCTTCTGGGACTGGCGAGCGTGGTCTATTGGAGCGCGACCGACGACCTCAGGCTGTACTTTGCGGTTCAACTCACGGTGTTCGGCTCGATCGTCGTTCTCCTGGTTGCCTTCAAGAATGCGGACCGGCAGAAGCGCTACATCGTCGCCGCGTTCGCGAGCTACGCCGCGGCCGTCGTCTGCGAGCAGTTCGACCACGAGATATTCGCGCTGACCGACGGCGCGGTCAGCGGGCATACGATCAAGCACCTTCTGGCCGGCCTTTCGACGGCCTGGTTCGTCGTCATGCTGGGCGTGCGCCGCCCCATCAAGATGGTGCCTGAGACCCTCTGAGGCGGGTCACGATGAGTCCTGAGACCGCATCGGCCGCAAGGCCGTTGCCCCCGCCCCCTAATTCTCTCATCGGGGGGCGACACATTGCGTTGACGGTTGGGTCAAGGTGTAACTGGTCCGTACCACACGTCCGATCGCGGTCTGAAGGCGCCGACGATGCGGCAGCCAGATACGTACAGACCGATGGTCACGTACAGACTCGTCAACACGTACAGCCGGAAAGACACGTACACTTCGGCCGGCCCGACCAGGTCGGTAACATAGTCCCTGGGTTGGATTTTGGAGAATCGACCGGTCGGGCGAGGCTTCCCTATCCCCTCACGGCTCCACGACCGTCACCGCCTCTTCGGTCACGGCGAAGGACATCAGGTCCTTGCCCATCGTCAGCGGGCCGTCATAGACCGTGCGGGTGCGGGCGACCATCTCGTCCTCGCCGACCGGCGGGATGGTGCCGTTGGTCAGCCTCACGACGTGGGTGTAGGCGGCCATGCGCGGCCGCACCTGGGCGAACACCCGGCCGGCGTCCTCGGGCTCGGAATGGTGGTCCATGATGCGCTGCCACGACACCGCGGAGTCGAGCAGCTCCTGCCGGATCGCCGCAACGCTGTGGATCAGCAGGTCGGCGCCCTGGGCGTGGCGCACCAGGTTCTCCGAATACCGCGTGTCGCCGGAGATCACCACCGACCGGTCGTCGTAGTCGACACGGAAGCCGAACGCCGGCTGGATCAGGTCGCCATGGTCGACCTCGAACGCCGTCACGGTCACGCCGTCGCGGTCGTAGACGACGCCTTCCGCGATCTCCGTCGCCGCGACCGCCACGCCCTGTTCCGGCAGCTTCTGGTCCTCCAGCCGCGTCGCGACGTCCCAGGCGAACGCCTCCTCCAGGTTGGCCATCATGGCGGCCGTCCCGGCCGGACCGTAGACGCTGAACGGCCCCGGCCGCCGGCCGAACGGTGAGGTCAGCCAGCCGGTCAGCCACAGGTCGGGAATGCCGACCACGTGGTCGGAATGGAGATGGGTCAGGAACAGATGGTCGACCGCGCCCAACGGCACGCGCTTTTGCCACAGCCGTTGCGTGGTGCCGCGGCCGCAGTCGAACAGCAGGGTCTGGCCGCCGGCCTGCACCAGCGTGGCGGCGCCGAAGCGGCTTAGGAACGGCGGCGGCGTCCCGGTGCCCAGCAACGTGACGGTGAAGTCGCCGTCGGGCTGGCCGGTCTGCTGGGCCGCCGCCACACCGGTCCCGAGATAAATCGCAAGGCAAAACAGCACGGCAGATCGCAAGGCGCGCATGGCAGTCGTCCCTCCCCGTCGATCGTGGCCGCGGCCTCCATCGATGGCCGTCGCGGGCCACGGATCTTTATCGATTATCGGTTTATTTTCGCCATTAGGCCGATTTATTGAACATGTTGTCAATTAAATCGACAAATGTCGATGCATCGATCGTCGACGTTCGCGCCTCGGCCTGGGCGCGCGATGGCGGCGGGCGGCGCGTCACCACGCGATGGCCTCGAACACCCGACACAACCGCGCGCCGCGGCGCGGATTGACGGTCTCCACCCAGGTGACGCGGCCATCCAGATGGGCGCGGAATTCGGCGCGGCCGTTGCGGTTCTGACCGTCCGGGCCATGGCGCGCGCAGTTGTGCAGCGTGGCCTTCAGGGTGTCGTAGACCGGACGTGGCACGTTGACATGCTGGTTGACCACCAGCCGGTCACTCGTTGGCGGCCGCTCCGCCGCATCACGCGGGTCTTGCCGCGGTCGACCGCGACGCGCCCGGTGCGGCCGCGCGCGCGGTCACCCACGCCGGCGGCGGACCATGTGCCAGCCGGCGGTCAGCAGCGCGGCGGCCAGCGCCAGCTTGAGAATCATGCCAGGGATGAACGGCGTGAAGCCGTTGGCGATCGCCGCGGAAAGGCCGATCAGCACCGCCAGCCACGCCACTCCGGCGACGAATGTCACGACCGACGCCGCCGCCAGGGCGATCACCAGCCGCGGCAAGTCGCGGTCCCAGCCGCGCTCGGCCAGCCAGCCGATCAGCATCGCCGACAGCACGAATCCGATCAGGTAGCCGGTGGTCGGTCCGGCGAAATAGGCCGGACCGGCGGTGGCGCCGGCGAATACCGGCAGGCCGGCCGCGCCCTCCGCCAGATAGGCCAGCACCGTCGCGCCACCCAGGCGCCAGCCGTACGCCCCGCCGATCACCAGGACGGCGAAGGTCTGCATCGTCATCGGCACCGGCCACATCGGCACCTGGATCTTGGCGCAGACCGCGATCAGCGCCGTCCCCAGCACCACTAGCACGGCAGTGCGAAGCCACACGGCCTCGCGCCGCTCGACCGGCCACGCCGCCGCCATCAAGAATGAGCCCTGCGATGTCATGGGTCTTGCGCCTCCCGCGCGCTGTCGTTTCCCGCCGCGCAGGTATAACCAAGCGCCGCGTCGAGCGCCAATGTTCAAATCTGCAGAGCAATCGGGTGAATCGCATGTGGCATCGGCCCGCGCGTCCCCCTCACCCGCCCGCTTCGCGGGGTGAACGTATAGGTTCACCCCCCTCCCCAACGAGAGGGAATATTGCAAGCGCCGCGAAAATCCCTCTCCTCGGGGAGAGGGGTGAACGTATACGTTCACCCCGATGCGAAGCATTGGGAGGGGGGGGGATTGATCCGCAGTCGCCGGCGTCGCCATGATTTCTCGAACCGGCTTCAGATGCGGTTCGTGATCACGGTGTCGCCTGTCCCGTCCGGGACGCGGCGCGCTGGCGTCGCCATGCACCCGCGATCGGCGCCGCGCGCCGCCCAAGACTGGGTCAGACGAATTCACAAGCCCATCGCGGGCAGCCTGAGCGTAAGAGTCGGCACCAGGGCCGGTACTCCTAAAAAAAATACAGGATCGCCGAGCAGATGTCTGCTTATGTTAGTTTGTCGCGGGAAACAGCACTGCCATGAAATCATTGGCCAAGACGGAAAGCTGCTTGCGACTAGCGCCAGCGCGCGCGCGGGTGGCAATACTATGCGTGATCGAGATAACCATTCGAGCGAGTGCCTGCGGGTCATGTTCATCGGACATTCGCCCATCATCGTGGGCGGATCGGAAGTAATCAGCTACGGCTCGGTCGGTTTCGGCAAAC
>JAZFQW010000008.1:0-6973 GCA_036445335.1 Alphaproteobacteria bacterium
GTTGGTTCCTGACCGCTGACCGCTGACGGCTGAAAGCCGACCGCTAACTAAACGCCTGCACTTCGAGGATGTCCGGCGTCGCCAGCAGGGTCCGCACGGCGGCGGCGTCGACGGCGGCCAGCACGGGGACCATGAAGGCCGACACTGGCGTCGTGGTCGGCGTCGTGCCGACCGCCGCGATCGGCGCGCCGGTCGAGTCGAAGGCGAGGAACTTCGAGGCGCGGACCGTATCGATCGGCAGTAGGAACGAGCCGGCGAAGGTGTCGGATTCGGGCACCGTGAACGTCCGGTCCAGCCGCTCGGTCTGCTGCTGGTTTATCATCGCCGGCACTATCGCACCGACGACCCGCTGGCCGCGGTGCTGGCCGAGGGCTACTTCGCCGACGCGGCCGACATGCTGCGGCGCGACGACCGCGTCGTCGGCACCACCGGCGACCACCGCGCCGTCGACCTCGTCATCGCCCGCAGCGACACGGCGGCCATCGCCGTCGAGCCGGTCGCCGCGTCGCCCACGCGCGGCCGCCCGGCGGCATGACCGGGACGCGTCACCGACGGTCCCGCGAATGGCGCCCTCCGACGGCACACTCGCGCCGCGCGGCCTGCGGCCGCCGCCGGACGGCGCGCTCGACCGGGCGTGGCGGCGCCAGCGTTGGCGATTGCAGCTGGCGCACGACGACTGGGGCCTGCACGCCGACCGCAGCGACCCGCGCGACCGCATCCGCCATGCCGCCGGCCTGATGCGGCTCCACCGCCAGGCCACCCGCGACCTCATCTCCGCGTATCGCCGGCTGCGCGCCGGCGGCGGCGTTCGCCCGCTGGCCCGGCGCAACCGGCTGAAAGACCTGAAGCTGGCGATCGCCGACGAATACGCGCTGTACCGCGCCTGGGTGGCCGAGACCGCCGATGCCATCGCCGCGTTCGCCGCGCGCGACGCCACCCTGGCCGACCGCGCCGGCCCGCCGTCGGCGCGCTAGCACGCAACTCTCACGCTGGCCGACGCCGCACCTTGTCCGACTCGGCTGCCGGTCGCACCTTATGCCGATACTGCACGTACGGCCCGGCGAGACGGTGGAACGGCGCCGCGGTCACCATTCGGCTCGGAGACACATCCATGGCGCCAATGCCCGCCCTGTTCGTTTCCCACGGTGCCCCGACCCTGGCGATCGAGGACGGGCCCGCCCACCGCTTCCTGGCCGCTTACGGCGCCATGTTCGGCCGTGCGAAGGCGGTCCTGGCGATATCCGCCCATTGGGAGACCGCCGCGCCGGCGGTGACCAGCGCCGAATCGCCGGCGACGATTCACGATTTCTATGGATTTCCGCGGGCGCTCTATCGGATTCGATATCCGGCGCCGGGCGACCCCGCACTCGCCGACCGCGTCGCCGGGCGCCTGGAGCAGGCGGGCTTACCGACCACCGCCGATGACCAGCGGGGGCTCGACCACGGCGCCTGGGTGCCACTGTCGCTGATGTTTCCCGACGCCGATGTGCCGGTCGTCCAGTTGTCGATCCAGACTGCGCTCGGCCCGCAGCATCATTATCGGCTGGGCGCGGCACTTGCGCCGCTGCGCGATGACGGTGTGCTGATCATGGGATCGGGCGGCATGACCCACAATCTTGGCGAGTTCCACGGACGCCGGGTGGACGAACCGCCACCGGGATGGGTCGTCGACTTCGCGGAATGGACCGCCGCTGCGCTCGCCGACGGTCGGATCGACGATTTGCTAGACTACCGCGACCGCGCCCCCCATGCCGCGCGCAATCATCCGACGGACGAGCATTTTCTGCCCTTGTTCGCGGCGATCGGAGCGGCCGGTCCGGCGGCCAGGGTGCAACGCGTGCATGCCAGCCACAGCTACGGTGTCTTGGCCATGGACGCATTCGCGTTTTCCTAGCCCGCACTTCTCTCACTGGCCATAGTCTGCGTGAGAGATGCGGGCTAAGCGAACTGGAACGATTTCGTGGCCTTCTCCTGGGCGGCAATCATCGCCGACGTGGCGTTGCGGATCAGCCCCTCGGCGTGTGCCGCGCTCGCGGGATACATCGAGATGCCGACGTTCGCGGTGATCGGGAACGCGTGTCCGTCGACTTGGTAGGGTTGCGTGACGCTTTCGATGATCTTCTCGCAGACCACCTGGATATCCTCGACCCGCGGCATCGATTCGACCATCACGATCATCTGCGTGTCGTTGAACCGGGCGACGCTGTCGCTGGCGCGCAGCACGGCGGTCAGCCGCCCGGCGACCGCGCCCACCGCGCCATCGTCGATTTCCGGTGTGCCGCCCGACCCCGGCCGATCGAGCCCGCCCAGCTGGATCAGTAGAATGGCAAGGTGGTCCTTGTTTCGTTTGGCCCGGCGGATGCCCAGCGACAGGAATTCCCAGAACAGCGTGCGGCTCGCCAGCCCGGTGATCGGGTCGATCAGGGCAAGATCCGCCATCTGCCGTTCGGCGCAGCGGATCTCGACCGCGTGGCGCACCGTCCGCACCAGCAACTCGGCGGTCAGCTTATCCTTCGGCAGCGTGTCGGCCGCGCCGGCCTCGATGACCTTGCGCTCCAGTTTGGCGTCCGCCCGATCGATCAACTGCAGAAATGGGCCCGGCAGGACCTTTTCATCGACGGACTTCCGCAACAGGCCTGTCGGGTCGCCAAGGGCACTGTCCAGCAGCACGACGCCGTAGTTCGATTGGCCCGCCAGTTCAACGGCCTCACCGTAGTCCTCGGCACAATCGATCCTGATCGAGTGCCCCGATGAATCGGTCACCATGCCCAGAAACCAGTCGCGCGTCGCCTGGTCGTTTGAAATCAGCAACGCGCGATAAGGCAACATGTCAATTCGTTCCGTCCGCATGCGGTTTCAACTTCCTCTTTGGCGATGCCGCATATAGACCACAACAGTGTTAACAAGGTTTTGCCGGGCCGGAGTCGTCTTCGCGGGTCACGACACTCTGGCAAACACTCCGCCGTGTCCTGGCAGGCGAACCGCGCCGCCGGTGATCTCGCCGGGCAGGCCATCGAATTCCGCGGCCACCGGCTCGCCGGCCAGCGGACTCTCGAAGTCGACTGCCGTCTCGCCGAGGTTGAAGACGCACAATATCGCCGCACCGCCACCGACAGGCTCGCGCAGGAACGCCAACACGGGTTCCGGCGCATCGAGGAAGCGCATGCCGCCGGTGCTCAGTGCCGGGTGGCGGCGACGCCACGCCAGCAGGCGCCGCGTGAATCTCAGCGGCGACGACGGATCGGACTCCTGGCGGTCGACCGCCAATGGCCGATGCGCCGGATCCACCGGCAGCCACGGTTCGGCAGCCGCCGCGTCGCTGGAAAAGCCCGCGCCAGGGGCGTCGCCGACCCACGGAATTGGAGTCCGGCAACCGTCGCGCCCCTTGCAGTCGGGCCAGAACGCGATGCCTTCCGGATCCCGCAACCGGTCGTACGGAACGTCGGCCTGCGGCAGGCCCAGTTCCTCGCCCTGATAGAGGAAGATCGTCCCTCGCAGGGATACCAGGACGGCGATCAGCAGCTTGACGAAGCTGGCGGAGGGCCGCTGCCCGCCCCAGCGGCTCGCCACCCGCATGACGTCGTGGTTGCTGAACGCCCACGACGGCCACGCCGCCGGCGCACGCTCGGCCATCTCCTCCATGGTGCGACGGATGAACCCGGCGCCGAACCGGTCGCCCAGCAAGACGAAGCTGTAGGCGGTGTGGAACCGGTCCGCCCCGTCGGTGTATTCGGCGACGCGCGGGATCGGGTCGTCGGCGGCGACCTCGGCGACCGTCATGATGTCGGGATACCGGTCCATGACACCGCGCAGCCGGGCGATGAACGCCAGGTTGTCCGGCTGCGTGGCGTTGTGCAGGTGGCGCTGGAAGTCGTACGGCTTGATGGCGTCGGTGGCTCCGCTCGGCGGATTGTCGCGCAGGCCCCGGTCATGCATGTAGAAATTCGCGGCATCGAGCCGGAAGCCGTCGACGCCCAGGTCCAGCCAGAACCGCGCGACCTCCAGGATGGCGTCCTGAACCGCCGGATTGTGCAGGTTCAGGTCGGGCTGCTCGGCCAGGAAGTTGTGCAGGTGGTACTGGCGCCGCCGTGGCTCCCACGCCCAGGCGACGCCACCGAACACCGACAGCCAGTTGTTGGGCGGCGTACCGTCCGGCTTGGGGTCGGCCCACACGTACCAGTCGGCCTTGCCATTGTCCCGGCTCGCGCGGCTTTCGGCGAACCATGGGTGGCGGTCCGAGGTATGGGAATAGACCTGGTCGACGATGACCTTGAGCCCCAGCGCGTGGGCGCGCGCCATCAGCCGGTCGAAGTCCTCCAGCGTGCCGAACAGCGGGTCGACGTCGCAGTAATCCGCTATGTCGTAGCCGAAATCCTTCATCGGTGAGGGATAGAAGGGCGACAGCCAGATGCCGTCGACACCCAGCGCCGCGACGTAGTCCAGGGTCTCGGCGATGCCCGCCAGGTCGCCGACGCCGTCGCCGTTCGCGTCGCGGAAGCTACGCGGATAGATCTGATACAGCACCGCGCCGCGCCACCACTCGGTCATTTCGACACCCTCCGGATTGCCGTCGACATCGGTCCTCTTTGTGCATGGCCCGGCGGCCCGGGGTCAAACGCCGAGATCCGCCCGATCGGTCCGCCGGGTCACCTGACGCAGTGCGGTATGTCCGAGCGGCGAAAAAGCGAGCCCAACCTCTCAACTTACTCTGATTATAAAAAAATAGTGAACCTGATCATGTGAAAAACGCAATGCTGCATCGCAATAATAGCGCCTTCCGCCCGGCCCGAATTCGACTATCTATGTCAGCAGCACACGAAACCGCTTGCCAGGGAAGGAACATCCCATGTCCTACGCAATTCTCAACGACCCCAACTACCGCAGCTTGTTCGCCGTGCTCTCGGACCGGTTCACGAAGTGGCAGTCGTATCGCCGTGCTCGTGGCGAGTTGTCGATGATGGACGACCGCCAGCTCGACGATCTCGGCATCGGCCGCGGCGACATCGAGGCCGTCGCTCGCGGCACCTACGTCGACCGCCGCTGAACCTACTATCCGGCACGCGACCGGCGACTCGGCGTCGCCGCATGACACTCGAGTTTCGTTTTAACACCGTCCAGACCGCTGGACTGAACTCCCCTTCCCGTCAACGCAATGCGTTGGCGGGTATGGGAGCTCGCCAGACCACTTGACGTTTCTTGATTCCCGTACGCCCTGGCGAAGAAGCGAGGCGGCGCTAGCCCGCACTTCTCATACTGGCCACGGTCTGCGCGGCGCTGTCCCCCCGACAGGGCAGGAACGCCGCGCGGCGCGATGCGGAGCATCGGGCAAGCGGCGTGACGCCACCTGTCGGCGCGACAGCGCCGCCCACCGGGTCGCGCCCGGGTGGACCGCCGGCGTCGGCTACCCGTCGGTGTCGTCCGGATAGGCGTTGATCAGCCGGTTCGGCGGTCCGGGCTGCGGCTCTGCATAGCAATCGGCTCCCGCCAGGGTCCGATAGCAATAGATCTCCGACACGCCCGGCCGGTAGTCGATCCGCTGCTGCGCCACGCGATCTCGCTCCAGCATGGTGGCGACCTCGGCGCACCCGGCCACCAACAACAATGCGGCCAGCGGCAACGCCGCACTGCAACGGTATTTGCGGACTCTCGGCATGACGCCGCCAGCGTGCCGGCCAATCCTCAAGAATTCGCTAAGCCGGTTGGCCGGATCAGGCATTCACGTCGACCACCAGTCGGCCGCGCACCTGCCCCTTCAGGATCCGCTCCGACAGGGCGGGCAGGTCGGCCAGGGGCGCGACTTCGGTCAGCGAATCGAGCAGGTCAACCGGCAGGTCACGGGCAAGGCGCGCCCACGCCGCCTTGCGCTCCGGCACCGGGCACATAACGCTGTCGATGCCGATCAGCCGCACGCCGCGCAGCAGGAACGGGAGCACCGTCGCCGGCAAGTCGCTGCCGCCGGCCAGGCCGCACGCGGACACCGCCCCGCGATAGCGCAACTGGCTCAGTACCTTCGCCAGCGTCGTCGAGCCGACCGCGTCGATCGCCCCCGCCCAGCGTTCCTTGTCGAGCGGCCGGACCGGCACCTCGGAAAGCTCGCGCCGGTCGATCAACTCGCCGGCGCCCAGTGCCTGCAGATAATCGTGGGTCTCGGGCCGGCCGGTCGAGGCGACCACCCGGTATCCGGCGCGCGCCGCCAGCGCGACGGCGACGCTGCCCACCCCGCCGGCCGCCCCGGTGACCAGCAGGTCGCCGGAATCGGGGGTCAGGCCCTCGCGCTCCAGGGCGATCAGCGCCAGGGCCGCGGTGAATCCGGCGGTGCCGATAGCCATCGCGCGTTTACTGTCGAAGCCGGCGGGCATCGGGATCAGCCAGTCGCCCTTGACCCGGGCCCGCTGGGCGTAGCCGCCCCACCACACCTCGCCGACCCGCCAGCCGGTCAGCACCACCTTGTCGCCTGGCGCATAGTCCGCATGCGCCGACGCCTCCACGGTGCCGGCGAAGTCGATCCCCGGGACATGGGGATAAGCCCGGACCAGCCGGCCGATCCCCTTGACCACCATGCCGTCCTTGTAGTTGAGGTCGGAGTATTCGACTGCCACGGTCACGTCGCCGTCCGGCAGCGCGCTGTCCTCAACGGTCTGAACCGACGCGGAGACCTTGCCGTCGGACTCCTCCAACACCAGCGCCCTGAACGTGTCTGCCATGTCCGATGTCCCCGTTGATGTGCGGCCGTCGCCGCGGGTCCCTTACACCGCCGCGTCGACAGGCGCAATGGCGGACCCGCCGCAGGGCATAAGGCCGAACCGTGCCATGCTAGCCCGCGCTGGCACCACTCGTCCCGCTTGTCAATTCGGTCTTCCTGTCCCACCTATGGGGCTAGCCCGCACTTCTCATACTGGCCACGGTCTGCGTCGCGTCCGGGCGGCCAGAGCCAGGCCGGGGTGGTCTTTTGGCTCCGGTGGTGGGAAGTCGT
>JAZFQW010000009.1:0-5505 GCA_036445335.1 Alphaproteobacteria bacterium
GAAGCGACCCATGGCCCTGACACTAGGAGCCTATCCGAGTAATGCTTATGGGCAGCACCGCGTTTTCAAGGGCTTGGGACGTCGTCTGGCGCCGCTCGCGATGCGTCGGGCATCGCCACGCGACGCCATCCTAGCCCAAGCCCTTGAAAACGCGGTGCTGCCCATAAGCATTACTCGGACAGGCTCCTATGCCAGCCAGGCGCGCAACCGCTCCGCCGCCCGCGCCATATCGTCGGTGGCTCCGGCGAAGGAAAACCGCATGGTGGCATGGCCGCGCCGCGGATCGAAATCGACGCCGGGCGTCGCCGCGACGCCGGTCTCCGCCAGCATTCGGCGGCAGAACGCCTCGCTGTCGTTGGTCAGGTGGCCGATCTCGGCATAGATGTAGAACGCGCCGTCGGCCGGCGCCAGCCGGTCGAACCCCGCCTTGGGCAACTGGTCCAGCAGCAGCGTGCGGTTGGCCGCGTAGCGGGCGACGTTGGCGTCCAATTCGGCGGCGCAGTCGAAAGCGGCGACCGCCGCG
Organism: Alphaproteobacteria bacterium; assembly: GCA_036445335.1. Lineage (GTDB taxonomy): Bacteria > Pseudomonadota > Alphaproteobacteria > DSM-16000 > Inquilinaceae > JAZFQW01. Next base: position 524 of record JAZFQW010000009.1, read on the forward strand.
TGCTGCGACAGGGTCGGCGGCGAAATGTACAGGTTCTGCGCCAGGCACTCCACGGAACGGGCCAAATCCTCCGGCACCACCATCCAGCCGAGCCGCCACCCGGTCATCGAGTAGTACTTGGAGAAGCTGTTGATGACGATGGCGCTGTCGCTGTGGGCCAGCGCCGTCTCCGCCGCCATGCCGTAGGTGATGCCATGATAGATCTCGTCGGAGACGAGCCGGATGCCGCGATCGTGGCAATGCCGCGCCAACGCCGCCATGTCCGCCGGCGCCAGCATCGTTCCCGTCGGATTCGACGGGCTGGCCACGATCAGCCCGTCGACCGGCCGGTCGAGCGCCTGAAGGTGCGCCGGTGTCGGCTGGAACCTGGTATCGGCGTCGGTCGGAAGCTCCACCGCGGCCACTCCCAGCGCCGACAGGATGTTGCGATACGCCGGATATCCCGGCGCCGCCAGGGCGACCCGATCGCCCACGGCGAAGGCGCTGAGAAAGGACAGCATGAAGGCGCCCGACGACCCTGTGGTCACGACAATCCGGTCCGCCGGCACCGTCACGCCGTAGGCCTGGCGGTAGTGCCCGGCGATGCGTTCGCGCAGCGCCGGCACGCCCAGCGCCACCGTGTAGCCCAGCACGTCGGCGTCGAGCGCCGCCTGGGCCGCGGCGATGACCTTCGAAGGCGCCGGCGTGCTGGGCTGTCCGACCTCCAGGTGCAGGACTTCGCCGCCGGCGCGCTCGCGCTCGGCGGCGGCGGTCATCACGTCCATCACGATGAACGGCGGGATCGTGCCGCGGCTGGCGACCTTCAGCGCCATCGTCCTATCGCTCCAATGTGTAGGCGAGACCGGCGCCGCGCGGGTCGGCCGCCGCCCTGCAGACCGTCGTGGAGGCCCGGTCCCACAGACAATAGATCGCCGAACCGCGGCCCAGCGACGGCACGGTCTCGACCTCGTGGCCGCGCCGGCGAAGCCCGTCCAGCACCGCGGGGCCCGCCGACTCCTCCACATAGGTCCGCTGCCTCAGCGCCTCGTCGGCGAACAGGCCGGGTGCCGCCCGCGGCGCCGCCAGGGCGTCGTCCACCGTCTGCTCGCGCCGCAGCAACTCGGCCAGCGGCACGGCAAGCGCGGGCACCAAATCGGCGGCACCGGCGTAAAGGAACTGGGCCTTCGGCTCGTTCACCAGCATCGCCAGCCCGCCGATCGCCAAGGCGGCCTGCGTCGGCGCCCTGGCGACGAAGATTCCGGTGCCCGGCGCCACCCGGCCGCTGCCGAACAGGCCGTTGAGGGTGAATCCACACACCACCGCCGTGCCGTCGAAAGACAGCGCCGCCAGGGTCGCCGCGAAGCCGCCCACCGCGGCACCGCCCGACGGGGCGGCACGGCGTTGCGGGTCGTATCCGTCCATCAGCCGCCGGGCGCCGACCTGATCGAACCTCAGTCCGGGCGGTGCCGCGGCGGCGCGCCACTGCGCCTCCACCAGCAGATGGGCGCGCTCGTCGGGCGCCAGATCATCGTAATCGTACAGCTCCGACAGGACCGCCCAGATCAGCGCCTGCCGCGCCCCGGCAGCGCCGGAATCAGCCAGGAAGTAGAGCATGTCGTTGCCGGTCCCGACGGCGATGGGATCGACCCAGGCGGGCTGCGCGGCGCGAACCGCTGCGGCGTCGAGCGGGAGGCCGATTGCGGTCGCCGACTCGGCATAGGTCCGCGCCAGCTGGCCGCTGTAGAACGTCCCGACGCCGCCGAGCCGCACCTGGCTCAAGACCGCCGCCAGATCAAGCTGTTCGAAGGTGTCGCCCTCGCGGATCGGCAGCCCGTCGCCCCGCGACAACAGGCGCACCGCCTCGGCATCCTCGCCCAGCAGAGTGACCGCAACGGCGATGTCGCGATCGAACGCCCGCGACACCGGGGCGCCGAACCGGGCCGCGGTCTCCGCCCCGATCACCAACGATTCCCAGCGCAATCGGCCGTACTCGGCGTGCAACGCGAACAGGCCGCGCAGGAACAGCGGCGACGCCGCGTCGGCGCCCGGTTGTCGCTCCGGCAGGAATTCCAGCGCCCGCACCGTGCCGGTGGTGCGATCGTGGACCAGGCACGCCCCGCCACCCCCCAGGCCGACCCGCGACGGCAGGGTCACCGCCATGGTCATCGCCATCGCGACCGCCGCATCGACGGCGTTGCCGCCCTGGGCCAATATGTCCCGGCCGGCGATCGTCGCCTGCGGTTCGTCGCTGGTTACGGCGATGCGGAAGGCCAGCGCGTCCAGGTTGGCGGATTGGACGCACCCGGCGGTCGCCAGTGCAAAGGCCAGGACGCCGCCAACCCGACACAATTTTTCGCTATAGTGACGCCAGTATCCGCTCTTGGCCGACCCTCTGGGGATCCATCCTGTGCGCAAAGTCGCTTCCGTTCTTGTTCTCGTGGGCCTCATGGCGGCGTGGTCGGCGCCGCCTGCCAGCGCCCAGGGCCGGCGCCTGTCGCTGATCCGCGATGCCGAAATCGAACATATCATCCGCTCTTACGCCGAGCCAATATTCCTCGCCGCCGGAATCCGCCCGGACGCCGTCGGCATCTACCTGGTCAACGACCCGCGGTTGAACGCCTTCGTGGCCGGCGGGCAGAACATGTTCTTCAACACCGGGCTGCTGATCCAGGCGCGCGGACCGGAGGAGGTCGTCGGGGTGATCGCCCACGAGACCGGCCATCTGGCCGGCGGCCATCTGGCGCGCGGTCAGGAACAGATCGAGGCGGCGCGGCGGACCGCCCTGGTGTCGGCGCTGATCGGTGTCGTCGCGGCGGTGGCGGCAGGCGACGCCGGGGCCGGGGCGGCGGTCATCGCCGGCGGCTCGACACTCGCCGAACGCGGCTACCTGTCGTACACGCGCGGCATGGAAAACGCCGCCGACCATGCCGGCATCCGCTATCTGGCGAGCGCCGGGTACAGTGCGGAGGGCCTGTTGAGCTTTCTCGAATATCTCGGGGATCAGGAACTCGTCGGCCAGTCGCGCCAGTCCGAATACGCGCGCACCCACCCGTTGACCCGCGACCGCATCGACTCCCTGCGCGCCTACGTCGCCACCGCGGAGGCGACCGGCCGGCCGCTGCCCGACGCGGCGGTCGAGGCGTTCGGCCGCATGCAGGCGAAGCTGATCGGGTTCCTGCAGCCGCAGGTGGCGCTTCAGCGCTACGCGGCCGACGACGACAGCGTGGCCGCCCGCTATGCGCGGTCGATCGCGTCGTACCGGCGCGGCGACCTGGCCAGTGCGCTGGCGGGAGTCGACCGGCTGCTGGCCGAGGAGCCGGACAATCCGTTCTTCCACGAGCTCAAGGGTCAGATGCTGCTGGAGGACGGCCGCCCGGCGGAATCCCGCCCCTCGTACCAGCGCGCCGTGACGCTCTATCCCGGCGAGCCGACCCTGCTGGTGGCGCTGGCCCAGACCAAGCTGGCCAGCCAGGACCCGGCCGACCTGGAAAGCGCCATCGCCGACCTCAAGCAGGCGCTCGACGCCCGTGGCGGCAGCACGCCGCTGGCCTGGCGACTGCTAGCCACGGCGTACGGACGCAACGGCGATCTGGGCATGGCGGCGGTCGCCCTGGCCGAGGAGGCTCTGGTCCAGGGCGACAAGGCCGCGGCGCGCCAGCAGGCCCAGCGGGCGCTGCAGACGCTGCCGGAGGGCTCCGCCGGCTGGCTGCGGGCGCAGGACGTCCAACGCGTGGCGGAGGGCGACGGCTGAATCCGAAAGCGTTAACGCTAAATTCACCAAGTCACATTGTTGTGACGCGACGCGGGTCCTTACTTGCCCCCGGCGGGATGACCGATCATGTTGACCGCCGGTGGACCCGCGAACCGGACAGGGGAACGTTGACATGCTGATGAACCTCCGCCGCGGATCGGGCTGGCTGACCGCGATCATGCTGATTGTCGGCCTGGGCCTGGCGGTCGACGCCACGGCGCCGGATGCCCGCGCCCAGAGCTCCGGCATCGACACCGCCGACCGGGCGGCGATCGAGGAGATCGTCCGGCAGTATATCCTCGATAATCCGGACGTGGTGATCGAGGCGCTGGCGATCGCGCAGCAGCGCCAGGAGCAGGAGGAGCTGGAACGGCGGCGCCTGGAGGTCGTGGCGCGGCACGACCAGATCTTCAATTCCTCGTCGCCGGTCATGGGCAACCCCGATGGCGACGTGACCCTGGTGGAGTTCTTCGACTACCAGTGCACCTACTGTAAGCGGGTCCTGGACACCGTCTTCGAGGCCGTCGACGGCGACCCGGGGCTGCGCGTCGTGTTCAAGGACCTGCCGATCCTGGGTCCCGAATCGATAGTCGCCGCGCGGGCGTCGCTGGCGGCGCGCCGGCAGGGCCTGTATGTCGAATACCACAACACCCTGATGGCGTTCCGCGGCCGGCTGAGCGAAGAGGTGATCTTCCAGGTCGCGCGGGACGTCGGGCTGGACGTCGACCGGCTGCGCCGCGACATGGAGGCGCCGGAGATCGCCGAGGAGATCCGGGCCAACTTGTTGCTGGCCGATTCTGTCGGCATCCGCGGCACTCCGGCCTTCATCATCGGCGACGAGGTCGTGCCTGGCGCGGTCAGCCTGCAGACCCTGCAGGGGCTGATCGAGCGCGACCGGTCGAGCTGACGCTCAGCCGTCACGCCGGCGCTCACGCGTCGGCGTCGGACTGGGCGTTGGGCTTCGGGATTCTTGGGCCGGCCCTTGGCCACAGATTCCAACCCTGGCCCCATCCCCGAAAACCCGGGCCATTCGGGCAGCAGGCTGACCACCGACTTCATGATCTCCGGGGAAAAATCAGCAGCCGGCGCCGGACGGGAATAGGCAGCTGCCGTTGCGAACACCAACGTGGCAATGGCCAAAGCGCCCGCCTTTTGGACGGCAAACCCCGAAAAGCTCTTCATGTTCTCGCATGTCCCTGGATGTATCGAACCAGGATTAGCCGCTTTTACGTCGAGACGCAAAGCCGGTCAC
>JAZFQW010000010.1:0-2264 GCA_036445335.1 Alphaproteobacteria bacterium
TCGACTTAAACAACGCCATCAAGCGGCAACTCACGGCCATCCAAGACCGGTTGAAAATAACGCTCCAAAAAATCCGCTGCGCGGCGATACGTTTTTTTCTGCTGCTACGAAAGTGGGTCCGGGCATTCTTTTACTCCAATATGGTTGGTCGGCGGCCTCTCCGACCACGGCCGAAGTCGCGCGCCCGCACGGGCGATGCGCACCGGGCGGACTTGCGCGCGCCGTCTGGTCCGACTCGATGGGTGTCGATCATGTCGCTTCGTGCGTGGCCGCCGCCTTCGGAAACGCGGGATCGGCTGGATCGCCACACTCTGCCGGTGCGCGCCGACCGACGAAATGACGGCGGTCACACGCCGACGGCGGCGCGCCAACGAACAATGCACGGGCAATGAGGGGGAATCGCTGGCTGGGGGACCTGGATTCGAACCAGGGTTCTCGGAGTCAGAGTCCGATGTCCTACCGCTAGACGATCCCCCAACGGCGGGACGTGGGTAGCACGTTTCGCTAGGAAAACCAACGGTTTATCGAACAGCGCGACTCACACCGGGCCGCGTTGTTTCGTTCCCGGCCGTTGTCACGGCTTTCCGCAGTTTTCCACCGGTCCTTGTCTATTCCAATATGCTCGACGCAACACACGTGCAACACGTTGCAGGCGTCTGTTCACCCGACGTTCCGCGCCGCCCCGCGGGTCGCACCCGGGCGGGCCCGCCCGCTTCGTCGAACGCCTCGACCGTATCGCGGCTACCCTCTTCGGCCTTCTCCTGGCGGCCCGCACCGCCCGGATGCGACGCAGGCCATGGCCAGTTTGATAAATGCGGGCTAGCATGGCTTGGCGCGCGGGGCGTGCCGCGCGCCCCGGTCGCGCGGACACGCGCGGCAGGGCGGCGCGGGGAGGGCGGAGCGGCGGCGAGACGATGGATCCGGTCGCGGTATTCCGGGAAGAGGGCATCGCGGAGCGCTACGCTGACGCGCCGCCGCGCATGACCTGTGCCGCGATCGATCTGGGCACCAACAACTGCCGCCTGCTGATCGCCCTGCCGACACCCGATGGCTTCAACGTGATCGACGCGTTCAGCCGGATCGTCCGGCTGGGCGAGGGGGTCGACCGCACCGGCCGGCTGTCGCACGCGGCGATCGGCCGGACCCTCGCCGCGCTCAGGATCTGCACCATGAAGATGCGCCGGCGCGGCGTCGAGCTGCGCCGCGCGGTCGCCACCGAGGCCTGCCGGCGGGCAGCCAATTTCGATCCGTTCCGTGCCCGCATCCGGCGCGAGATCGGGCTCGATCTGGAGGCGATCAGCAGCGCCGAGGAGGCGCGGCTGGCGCTGATCGGCTGCGCGCCGCTGCTCGACCCGAATATCCCCTACGCGCTGGTGTTTGATATCGGCGGCGGCAGCACCGAACTGATGTGGCTGACCCTGGACGGTCCCGACGGCGCGGAGTTGACCGACAGCGTCAGCCTGCCCCTCGGCGTGGTCAACCTGACCGAACGCCATGGCGGCGATCGTGTCTCGCCGGCGGTCTACCGGGCGATGATCGACCAAGTGGCCGAGGGGCTGGCGGCGTTCGATACCCGCAATCGCATCCGCGGCAAGGTCGCCGATGGCGCGGTGCAGATGCTTGGGTCGTCGGGCACGGTGACGACGCTGGCCGGGGTGTCCCGGGGTTTGCGCCGCTATGACCGGTCGCTGGTGGACGGGACGATCCTTGAGTTCTCCGCGGCGCGCGCGGTCAGCCGGTCGCTGCTGGCGCTGGACTATGGCGGCCGGGCGGCGCAGCCGTGCATCGGCCGCGATCGCGCCGATCTGGTGGTCGCCGGCTGCGCGGTGCTGGAGGCGATCCTGGACGCCTGGCCTGTCGGGCGTCTGCGCATCGCCGACCGCGGCGTGCGCGAGGGCATCCTGTTCGACCTGATGGCGGGCTGGCACGCGGCGGCGCGGGCCGCCGCGGCCAGGTCCGCGGCGGACTGAAGAGCTTGGCGCGGCGGGGCCGGTCGCCGCCGGGCCGGGACCCGACCGTGAGCGTCAAGTCGGCGGGGAAACGCCGCGCGTCGTCGACCCGCTGGCTGCAGCGCCAGCTCAACGATCCCTATGTGGCGCAGGCCAGGCGCCAGGGCTATCGCTCGCGCGCCGCGTTCAAGCTGGTGCAGCTCGACGAGAAGTTCGGCCTGCTGAAGCGCGGCCGGCGGGTCGTCGACCTGGGCGCGGCCGGCGGGTCGTCGACCTGGGCGCGGCGCCGGGCGGCTGGACCCAGGTGGCGGTCGC
>JAZFQW010000011.1:0-5491 GCA_036445335.1 Alphaproteobacteria bacterium
GCTCGGCGCCGCGATGGCCGCCGGCCTGGACGCGGGGATCTTCTAGGCCGAGCCCTTGCTCTCGCCGACACTACGGAGTTCACACACAGCTCCCGGCGGCTGACGCGCCGTTACGCCCACTCGTCGACCTGAAGATGCTCGATGCCATTCGGCAGTGCCGCCAGCCGCCGGCGCAGAAACGCCGGGCGAACGTCGAGCCCGGCGACCGCGTCCAAAGCGAACCATCGGAGAATCAGGTCGGGCTCGGCGCCCGGGAACTCGTCGGGGCGCAACGGGCACGAGTCTTCCGGCAAGGCGACGCGATAATAGAAACCGATCTCGTGAAACCGCGTTCTGCCATGGGCGAACCGGTTTTCGACGACGAACAGCAGGCGGTCGATCTTGGCGTCTTCGGCGCCCAACTCTTCCGCGATCTCGCGGCGGAGCGCGCGATCGGACGGTTCGCCCAACTCGATCCGACCGCCCGGAAGTGCCCAGAAGGCGTCCGACCGGCCCCGGCTCAAGAGAACATGCCTCTGCCGGAAAATGACGCCGCTGACTCGCGGGTTGAACCGCTTTTCCATGTCGGCCCTTCGATCGGCGAGAGGGTCAGCGGCGCGTCCCGCCGTGGTGGTGATGATGAGGAGGGTGCCCGTGTCCATGGTGGTGGATCCGCTCCCGCCGCCTCGGGCCGCCTGGGTCCTCGGCGAAGACCAGGGACTTGATGGTCACCGGCACGGTGCGCGACGGCAGGCGGATGCGGCCGAGGTCGATATAGTCGAAGTCCCACAGCACGACGCCGTCGATCGCCAGGATCTCGGTCTCGACGCCGAGCTCGTCGCGCAGGATCGAGCCCAGGGTCGCCGCCACGTCGCCGTCGAGCATGACGTAGAGCGGCAGGCCGCGGTCCAGCCGATCCGCCAGGCCGTCGCGCAGCCCCTCGGCGAAGCCGCGGATGCGGGCGTATTCCGGGGCGCCGGCCCACTGGAAGGCAAGCGCCACGTCGGCGTCGGCGCCGTCCAGGTCGAAGGCGGCGAGATGGCCGCGGATCGCCGCCGCCAGCGCCCCGGCATCGACCGCCCGGCCCTCGGCGAAGGCGAAATCGGGCTTCAAGACCTGCAGGTTGCGGCGCGGCAACAGGGCGCGCGGGCTGGAGATGTAGCTGGTGTTGCCGCTGAGCTGGATGCTGTATTCCGAGGCGCCCAGCGCCGTCGCCCGGATGCATTCGCCGGCCGGCAGCAGCGGCCAGGGCAGCGCGCCGGAGTCCGACCGGGCCCTCAGCGCCGCCCCCAGCCGGCGGCCGAGGTCGCCGAAATCGCGGCTCTCGCGGCCGTAGAAATATTCACCGACGCCGCCGGAGACCATGATGCCGTCGATACGGCACAGATCGCCGATCGGGTCGGTCAGGAACAGCCGCGCCACCGCGACGGGCATCGGCCGGCGGGTCAGCGCCGCGACCATGGTGTCGGCCATGACGTCGGCGACCCGGTCCAGCGCGCCCGTGGCGGCGCGGTCGCCGACCGACCAGTCGAAGCCGGCGCGCGCCGCGTGGTGGCGGCCGGCCGGGTCGAGGCGGCCGATGCGGCCGGCCCCCTCCGCCACCAGCAGCCTGCCGCCGATATGGACCGCCGCGGTGGCCAGTACCCGGCCGCTCTCGACCAGGCCCAGCTTGGTGGTGCCGCCGCCGATGTCGATGTTGAGGATGCGCTGGCCCTGGTCGTGCGAGACCCGCGCCGCGCCGGAGCCGTAGGCGGCCAGCATCGCCTCCATGTGGTGGCCGGCGGCGGCGCAGACGAAGTCGCCGCCCCGCTCGGCGAGGATGGCGGCGATGGCCTCGGCGTTGTCGCGGCGCAGCGCCTCGCCGGTCAGGATGACGACGCCGGTGTCGACGTCGTCGGGATGCATCCGCGCGGCGCCATAGGCCTGGTCGATGATGGCGCCGAGCGCCCGGTCGTCGATCCGCGCCTCGTCGCGGTAGGGCGTCAGCCGCACCGGCGACTGGAACACGGTGTCGCGGGAGACGACGACATAGCGGCTGGTCAGGTCCTCGCCGTGGCGCCTCAGATGCACCCGCGAGAACACCACCTGCGTCACCGCCGAGCCGATGTCGATGCCGACGCTGGTCAGCGTGACGTTGTCCTGGATCCAGATCGGGTTGTCCTCGATCGGGCCGGCCAACGCGAAATCGTCGTGGTCGTGGTCGGCGTCGGGGCCGTGCTCGTGCGGCGCGAAATCGCCGTAGAGATGGTCGTCGAGGGTGTGAGGCGTCTTGCCCTTGCCACCGCCGGACATGGCAGTTTCCCTATTCCACGCGGCGCCCGGCCCTCGTCCTTCGACAGGCTCAGGATGAGGGCCTCTTTCCCAACTCGACGCGCGCCTCACCCTGAGCCTGTCGAAGGGCGTTCCGCTATATGGACCGGCGGTCCGTTGACGCAAAACCTAGTGGCATCGTATCGTCAAATCAACCGGCGCCGCGGTCCGCCTGCCCGGGCCGCTTGTGTCGTTGCCTGCCACGGCGTCGTCCACGAAACGAGGAAGCATCGATGGCCAAGGACGCGATCGTCTCGGAACAGTTGGCGAGCAAGTTCGCGACCGAGAAGGAGACGCCCTACACGCGCTGGGTCAGGAGCGAGGGCCTGGAGATCATCGCCGCCCGCTACGTGCCCGATCTGAACACGGTCGCGCTGAAGCCCTGGGCGCGCCGCGGCGGCCGGGCGGTGTTCATCAACCACGACGCCTCGCGCACCTCCAACGACTGCTATGTCTGCGAGATACCGCCGGGCGGCGCGCTGGCACCGCAGCGCCAGCTGTTCGAGGAGATGATCATGATCCTGTCCGGCCGCGGCTCCACCTCGGTGTGGACCGACGCCGGCGCCAAGGTCAGCTTCGAATGGGGGCCGGGTGCCCTGTTCGCGATCCCGCTCAACACCTGGCACCAGCATTTCAACGGCGCGGGGGCTGAGCCGGCGCGCTATGTCGCGGTCACCAACGGCCCGCCGGTGATGAACCTGTACGAGGATGTCGGGTTCATCTTCGACACGCCCTACGACTTCAAGAACCGTTTCGCCGGCGAGCAGGACTACTTCGCCAACAAAGGCGAGCAGAAGGGCCTGCTGCTGGAGACCAACTTCGTCGCCGACGCGGTCAACCTGCCGCTGATCGCGGCGGCGGAGCGCGGCGCCGGCGGCGGCCATATCCGCTTCAGCATGGCCAAGGGCTCGATGAACAGCCACATCTCCCAGTTCCCGGTCGGCACCTACAAGAAGTGCCACAGGCACGGGCCGGGCGCCCACGTCATCATCCTGTCCGGCGAGGGCTACAGCCTGATGTGGCCGGAAGGCGAGGAACCGAAGCGCTACGACTGGCGGGCCGGCTCGATGATCGTGCCGCCGAACCTATGGTTCCATCAGCATTTCAACACCGGCACCGGCCCGGCCCGCTACCTCGCCTTCAAGCACGAGGTGGTGTCGATCCGCAACGCGCAGGGCGTGCCGAAGGCGTGGATCAGCATGCGCATCGGCGGCGACCAGATCGACTATGCCGACGAGCGGCCACTGATCCGCACCATGTTCGCCGACGCGCTGGCCAAGAACGGGCTGGAGCCGGACATGGTCGCGGCCTACCGGGCCGAGCTGGCGGACCTGCCGCCGAAACCGACGGCGTGATCAGGAAGCCAGTAGCGGGCGGTAGCGGCCCTCACCTTCGCGCTCAGGCGCGCTAGACCTCGATCATCACCCGGTCGTTCTCGACCACCACCGGGTAGGTCTTGATCGGGATCATGCAGGGCGGCCCTACGACCTCGCCGGTGCGGATGTCGAAGGTACCGCCGTGAAAGTCGCACTCGATGACGCAGCCGTCCAGATAGCCTTCCGACAGCGATCCGGGGCCGTGGGTACAGTGGTCGTCGGTCACGTAGAACGCGCCCTCGACGTTGTACACAGCCAGCGTCAGGTCGCCGATTTCGACCCTCAGCGCCGTGTCCTCGGCGACCTCGGCCGTCGCGCACAGATCGATCCTGGTCGTGGCCTCGCTCATCACCCCGCCGCCGCCCTCGCTCTCCGTTGACGGCCCCGCACCAAGGTTATACCCTTTCGGCACTGCTGGAACAGTGTTCCGTATGAAAGAACCCTACGGGCATTGTAGGGCCGGACAAGCCGGCCCGGTCAAGAGGAAGCGCGCTCCGATCGATCGTCTCCGGGCTGGATCGCCGGCGTCGGTCGCCGCCACGCGACCATGGGCGAGGAGGATTGGCGATGCTGCGCAGGGATGTGAACGATCTGCTGACCCAGACCGGCCCGGACACGCCGATGGGCGCGATGTTCCGCCGCTACTGGATTCCCGCGCTGCTGGCCGAGGAGCTGCCGGAAGACGACTGCCCGCCGGTTCGCGTGAAGTTGCTGTCCGAGCGGCTGCTGGCGTTTCGCGACACCCGTGGCCGCTATGGCCTGATCAGCGAATTCTGCGCCCATCGCGGCGTGTCGCTGTGGTTCGGCCGCAACGAGGACTGCGGCATCCGCTGTGCCTATCACGGCTGGAAATACGACGTCACCGGCCAGTGCATGGAGGTGCCGTCGGAGCCGGAGGATGGCGGCTTCCGGCGGAAGATCAAGCTCACCTCGTATCCGCTGGTGAAGATCGGCGACATCCTGTGGACCTATATGGGCTCGGAGGAGAACCGGCCGCCGCATCCTGAGTTCGAGTTCGCGCTCGTCCCGCCCCAGCAGTCCTTCACGTCGAAGCGGCTGCAGGAATGCAACTGGCTTCAGGCAATGGAAGGCGGCATCGATTCGAGCCACGTGTCCTGGCTGCACAGCGGCAGCCTGAAGGGCGACCCGCTGTTCAAGGGCGCGAAGGGCAACAAGTACAATCTTACCGACGCCCGGCCGGTCTTCGAGGTCGTCGAGAGCGATGGCGGCCTGTTCGTCGGCGCGCGGCGCAACGCCGAGGACGGTAACTACTATTGGCGCATCACGCCCTGGGTGATGCCGAGCTTCACGATGATACCGCCGCGCGGCGACCACCCGGTGCACGGCCATTTCTGGATCCCGATCGACGACGAGGCCTGCTGGACCTGGAGCTACAACTACCACCCGGTGCGGGCGCTGACCGCCGACGAGCGGCAGGCGATGACGGACGGCAAGGGCATCCACGTGAGATGCGTCCCCGGCACGTACCGCCCGCTGGCCAACAAGGACAACGACTATTTGATGGACCGTGCCTCCCAGAAGGCGGGCACCAACTATAGCGGCGTCGAGGGGATCGCCATGCAGGACGCCTCGCTGCAGGAGAGCATGGGGCCGATCATCGACCGCACGAAGGAGAACCTGGTCTCCACCGACAACGGCATCATCATGGCGCGGCGCCGGCTGCGCATGGCCGCCGTGGCGCTGAGGGACAAGGGGACCGCGCCGCCGGGCGTCGACCCGGCGCACCATCGGGTGCGCTCCGCCGCCGTCATCCTGCCGCCGGACCAGGCGTTCAGCGAGGCCTGCCGCGACGAGCTGTCGGTGCG
>JAZFQW010000012.1:0-4636 GCA_036445335.1 Alphaproteobacteria bacterium
CGCCGGCGCCGACGACGATCCCGGAAAAGGCGCTGCCGACGATGGTATTGCCGTCGAACCGCCCGCGGCCGCCATCGTAGACGTAGATGCCGGCCTCAGCCGCGGCCTCGATCCAATTGCCGGTGACGACCGGGTCGGAGGACCCGCGGACCTCGATCCCCGACGCCTCGGCCGCGACGATCTCGTTCTGCTCGAACCGGCCGCCGGCGGCCCCGGCATAGAGCACGCCGGCCTGCCCTGTGCCCTCGATCCGGTTGCCGACGATATGCGGCGTCGCGCCACCGCCGACGATCATGCCGGCGCGGTCGGTGCTGGTCACCTGGTTATCCCGGATGGTCCCCGCCGCGCCGGAGTCGATGAGTATTCCCGGCCCGCCGGCGGCGCTGACCCGGTTGTTGCCGACCGCCGGATCGGCGCCGTCGCGCACCCGCACCGCCGGCCCGGCACGGTTGCCGATCAGGTTGTCCTCCAGGACGGCGCTGCCGCCGGCCAAGTCGACGCAGGCCACCGGCGCGCCGGTTGGCTTCGCCGCGTCGCCCGCCGGGCCGCCGCCGCGGAACGCCAGGCCGCGCACCGAGCCAGTCGGCGCGGTCACCGACAGGCAGGGCCCGCTGTCCGGCGCGATCAGCGCCCCCGGCCGGGCGCCCTCTTCGGCGTCGGTGCCGATCAAGTGCACCGGTCGCACCATCGTCAGGCTCTCCCGATAGATCCCCGGTCGAACCCTAATCAGCGCGCCCTCCTTCGCCGTCGCCAGGGCCTCGCCGATGGTGACCACATCGCCGTCGCCGGCGGCGTCGACCAGCCACTCCGATTTGACATAGCGCAGGTACAACGGCCAGCCGAACCAGCCGGCGGCCCCCAGGCCGGCGGCAAGCATCACGAAGACGAACAGGACCCACGCGGCGGTGGCGGCACCCGACCGCCGCTTCGGCCGCGGCGCCGCGGCCGCCCGTGCCGGCGGCGGCGACGGTGACGGGGGCCGCCGGACCGGCGCGATGACACGTGTGACCTCCTCGGTCGGCGGATAGTCGTCCAGCGGCGCGCGCCGCCGTGGCGCCGGGGTCGGGCCGGACGCCGTGACCGGTGCCGGCGGGCCGGTGTCGAGCCATCCCGCCAATGCCTGTCGCCACTGGCCGATCGTCTGCGGTCGCGCCTCGGCCGCCGGCTGCAGCGCCAGGTCGATCGCCGCCAGCAAGTCCGGCGCGTATTGGCCGCGCCCGACCTCGACCGCCGGCGCCGCCTCGATCCCGCGTTCGCGGTCGAGCGCCGGCGGCGGCGAGCGGCCGGCCACCGCCCGATATGCGACGGCGGCCAGGGCATAGATGTCGGTCCAGGCCCCTTCCGCGCCGCCCTCGATAAACTGCTCCAGCGGCGCATAACCGGGTGTCGCCTGGCTGAAGCGCGGCCGGTCGCCGCCGTCGCGCGGCAGCGCGGCGCCGAAATCGATCAGGACCGGGCGGCCGTCGGCGCGGACGTGGATGTTGCCGGGCGCAACGTCGCGGTGCACGAAGCCGGCGGCGTGGACATGGTCGAGCGCGTCCAGCAACGGCGCCAGGAGCGCCCGCAGGGTGGCCTCGTCGAGACGGCCGCCGGAGTCCGCCAGGGACCGGTCCAGGCTGGCGCCGTCGATATGGTCGAGCACCATGTACGGCGTCTCGCCGCCGGGCTCGAACCGGTGCAGCCGGACGATGTTGGGATGGCGCAACCGGGCCAGGATCTCCGCCTCGCGGCGAAACCCGTCGCGGCGGTGATCACCGATGGTGCCGTCGCGTCCCACCGCCGGCCGGTACGCCTTGATCGACACCGCGCGGCCGTCGGCCGGGTCGCGCGCCAGATAGATGGTGCCGAAGCTGCCGCGCCCCAGCACCTCGACGATCCGGTAGCCGTCCAGCAGATGGCCGGCCGGAAGCGGCGGTGCCTCGCCCGGCCGGGTCGCGCCGGCTCCTGTCGCCTGGAGATGATTCATCCCGGACCGCGGTCGCTAATAGGCCGACTGCGACGGCACGCTGGCGTACACGATCACCGGGTTCGGTTTGACCTGCGGCAGCGGAAACCGCGGCGGCTCGGCCGGCAGCGGCGGCGCGGCGGCGACCGGTTCGACCGTCGCGATGCTGTCGGAGGCCGGTTCGCCCGGGCCGACGGGCGCGGTCGACGCCGGCGGCGATGTCGCCGCCGCGGGCGTCGCGGGTGGTGCGGGCGCCGGCGGCGGCGGCGCCACCTGCTCGTCGAGGCGCCAGACGCCGGCCGGCGTGCGGCACCCGGTTCCGGTCATCACCAGTTGCGCGCCGCCCGCCTGTTCCGTGGTTCGGCGGTAGTCGCGGCAGGGCGACTCGGGGTCCAGGAAATAGGTGCGCTCGATGGTGATGATACCGCCGTTGCCGGTCTCCGGATTGGACCAGGCGACGTCGTCCCCGGTGCGCTCATTCTCCAGGACCCGATTGACGAAATCGGCAAGATAAGCGACGTCGCGGAAATCTTCAGCGGCGGCGGCGGGCCCTGGCAGCGCCGCGAGGACCAGCCAACCGACCGCCGTCGAGAGCACCAATCTGATCATCGGGCGGACCTCTCAGCACTGCCGTTCCCACCATACGGCACTGCCCCCGCGCCCTATGGATATCACACTATGGCACAGTCCGCACATCGGCGCTGTGATCGCCATCCGTGCGCAGTGTCGCCGCTGCCGTAGAATATAGCGCTCATATGTGCCGATTTCTGGGCCGGGCGCGGCTCAATCGGACGGCTCGTCGGACGGCGGTCCGAGGCGCCGCGGCCCTTCCTCCATGACTCGGAGGATCTCGATGTCGCCGTCGCCGGAGCGGCGGCCGAGCAGGACGACGAGCTCGCCGTCGCCGGCGGACAGGTCGCCCTTCGCGCCGCACGCTTCGCTCCATTTGACCATCTGTCGCCCACGAGGCGCCGGTCTGGTCGTCCGGTCGTCCCGCGGGGCGGGCGGCGCCGCCAATTCGGCGCTGGCGCACCCTTCCAGTCCGCCCTCGTGGAACTCGAGGAACGCGCGGATCGAATGGACCGACTGGCGGCGCCGCTTGGCGTAGCTCAAGGCGGCGGCAAACTGCGTCAAACGCTCCATATCAAAGTCGGAACCGAGCACCAGCTTGACCAGCGGCTCGAGCGGCAACTCGTCCGACGCCTCCAGTCCGGCCGCCGCCAGCAACTCGGCGTAGGCGTCGCGATCCGCCATCGCCTCGAGATACAGGGCGTAGGTTCGTTCCAGCAGACGATAGAGCGACTGGTGGTACCGTGCCCGACTACCCTCGTATGCGAGCGCCATGTCTCGGCATTCGCGCAGCCCCTCGGCGAGGTGGTGCGCCGCGCCGATCGCGGCCGGCCGTGAATAGGGGACGGTCTGGCGCCCGGCGGTCTCGATCTTCGCCTCGGCGGCATGCAGCACGACCACGCCCCGGCTCGGAGCGGACGCGACGCTCGCCGTCGGGATCGGCGCCCGATCCGGCCCTTCGTCGGGCGCGGCGGACGTCGGCGCCGGTGCGCCGGCGGCGGTTTCGTGCGCCGTCGCCGGGGTGTTCAAAGCGGTCGTGGCCGACTCGGTGACCCGCGCGCCCTCGCCGGGATCGTGGGCCCTTGCCGGAGTCGCCATGGCGGCGGCCGGCGCCGCCGCGGTCGGCCGCTCGCCGGTCGGCGCCTCGCCGACATGTCCCGTCTGCGCCCTTTGGCCGATGGCACCGACCAGGTAATCGACTGTCGCGCGGCCCTTGCCGAAGGGCATCATGACGCCGCGGTACAATAGCTGGTTGCCCTGGGTTCTGACGTATGTGCCGGTGAAGCGGACCGGCATCATGCTGACGGTCGCCTTCTGGTAATGATCGGCCACGCGGGCGAGCAGCGAGGACCGCGGCGCCGAGCTCAGCGGCCTGCCGGTAAGATCCTCGCCGCAATCGGCGACCAGCGCCGCGCCAACGAACCGAAAAACCGGGGCGCCGACGCCATCCGCCAGGTCGAGTATGAACGTGCCTTGGCGGAACTCGCCGACGGCATCGATGTCGAAGTCGTCGAGCGACGGTATCGCCCGCCCGCCCCGCAGATCCTGCCAATATTCCAGCAGCCGAACAGTCATCCGGTTCTCGCCCGTTTGATTTTCGGCAATCCACGTTTCGACCCGTTCGGTCGGGCGGTCCACGTCAATATGTCCGGCCGCGATCGTCGACAACTGAACATTGCTCTAGTCTCGTTAAAATCCCTTAAAGGGTAACGGGGCGTCGACCTCGGCGGCGCAGGCGCCGGGCCAGTGACGGTCCACCCGATTCCTCGGCTCTAGCCCGCACTTCTCACACTGGCCACGTGGCGCCAGATGGGCACGATCATCGACCAACCGGAACAGGCGCGCGCTCCGGCAGCGAATTTGGTGTTAACGATCCGGCGGGCGAGCGGTACAAGAGAGCCGTAGGCGACCGGTCGAACGGAACTGGCGTCCCGTCTGGCCGGGACACCGCCGGCCGCCGGTCCGCCGCGAAACGACAGGCGATATCGCCGCATCTCCTGGGAGAGTCGAATGCCGCCCAAGGCCGAACAGCGCAAGTCCGAGCTGATCGAGCAGGTCGCGACCATCGTCCGTGAGCGCCTGCCGAAGGAGCGCTCGGCGATCGCCGAGCGCTTCGTCAGG
>JAZFQW010000013.1:0-2280 GCA_036445335.1 Alphaproteobacteria bacterium
CATAACGCTGCTCGGCGATTTCGATCGGCACGTCGTAGGCGATGAACTTGGTGATCCCCTTGGCGCTAGCCCGCACTTCTCATACTGGCCACGGTCTGCGCGGCGCTGTCCCCCCGAGACAGGGCAGGAACGCCGCGCGGCGCGATGCATCGCATCGGGCAAGCGGCGTGACGCACCCTGTCGGCGCGACAGCGCCGCCCTGCGGGTCGCGCCCGGGCGGCCCGCCCACTGCGTCGAACGCCTCGACCGTAGCGATGCTACGCTCTTCGGCCTTCTCCTGGCGGCTCGCACCGCCCGGACGCGACGCAGACCGCGGCCAGTGTGAGAAGTGCGGGCTAGCCGCCGGTGATGAAGCCGCGCAGCGCCTCGGCCTCGGATTCGACTTCTTCCAGGCGGAGCTTGACCACGTCGCCGATGCTGACCATGCCGCATAGCTGGCCGTCCTCGACCACCGGCAGGTGGCGGATGCGCCGGCCGCTCATCGTCGACATCAGATCCTGCAGGCTGTCCTTGCGCGTGCAGGTCACCACGTCGCGCGTCATCGCGTCGCCGATCGACATGTTCAGCGCCGCCGCGCCGTGCTCGGCGATCTTGCGCACGATGTCGCGCTCGGAAACGATGCCGTCGACGGTCGCGCCGTCGGCGCTGGCGACCAACGCGCCGATCTTCTTCTCCGACAACACCTGCGCGACGTCGGCGAGCGTCGCGTCGGGTCTTGTCGTGGCCACGTCCGTGCCCTTGGTTCGTAGGATTGCATCGACGTTCATGACGCTGCCCTCCGTTTACCGGCCAACCGCCGCCGGCCCGTCGCCGTCATCGGTGTCTCTTGCCGGTGGCAGCCGCCCACCGCCGCCCGGCTATCCCATTTCCGGAGTCTATCGCGAACCGGCCGTGTCTCCAATCGGTTGATGGCCGTTGTGGCCGTGCCTCAATGCGTGGCGATCGCCGGGGCCGAGGTCGGTCGGTCCCTGAGATAGGGCGTCAGGCGCCATTCGGCGTATCTGATCGCCCGCGTGACCACGAAGTTGATCGCGAGATAGATCGCCCCGGCGACGATGAAGATCTCGAACGGCGCGAAGGTGCGGCTGACGATCGCCTTGGCGATCCCGGTGACCTCCATGATCGTGATGGTGCTGGCCAGCGAGCTCGCCTTGACCATCAGGATGACCTCGTTGCCATAGGCCGGCAGGGCTTGGCGGACCGCGATCGGCAGGACGATCCGCCGGAACACCATCAGCCGCGACATGCCGCAGGCGCGCGCCGCCTCGACGGCGCCGTGCGGCACCGACAGGATGCCGCCGCGCACGATCTCGCTGGTGTAGGCGGCGGTGTTCATCGACAGCGCGATGATGGCGCACCATTTGGCGTCGCGCAGCACCGGCCACGCGAAGCTCTCGCGAATCGCCTCGAACTGTGCGATGCCGTAATAGATCAGGAAGATCTGCACCAGCAGCGGCGTGCCGCGGAACACGAACACGTAACCGTAGGCGACTTTCGACAACGCCCAGTTGGACGACAGCCGCATCTGCGCCAGCCCGACCGCCAGGACGATGCCGATCAGCAGCGCCAGGCCGACCAGCTGCAGGGTGGTGACGACCCCGCCCATGAGCCGTGGCAGACTGTCGAACATCAGGCCGATATCCATCTCAGGCCCTCCTGACGCCGCGGTTGTAGTGGCCTTCCGCCCGATGGAAGACCGCCGTCGACACAGTCGTCATCACCAGATACAGCAGGGCGGCGAAGATGTAGAAATCGAACGGTTCGCGGGTCGACCGGGCGGCCACGCTCGACTGCCGCATCAGCTCGGCCAGCCCGGTGACCGAGATCAGCGCGGTGTCCTTCAGCGTCAGCTGCCAGACATTGCCCAGCCCGGGCAGCGCGAACCGCATGACCTGCGGCAGCATGATGCGGTAAAAGATCTGCAGACGGTGCATGCCGACGGCGCGGGCCGCCTCGATCTGCCCCGCCGGGATCGCCTGGATGGCGCCGCGCAGCACCTCGGTGGAATACGCGCCGGAAATGACCCCGATGGCGCCGACGCCGACGGTGAACGGCTCCAACCGCAGGGTCCCCGTATAGCCGAAGCCCGACGCGATGAACTTGATCGCCGGGTCGAGCCCGAAGAACAGCAGGTAGATGACCAGCAGCTCGGGCACGCCGCGCACGACGGTGGTGTAGACGTCGGCGGCGCCGCGCAGCACCACGCTGTGCGACAGCTTGGCGCCGGCGCCGGCCGTCCCGATGACGATCCCGATCAGATAGGACAGCACCGCGACCACC
>JAZFQW010000014.1:0-3520 GCA_036445335.1 Alphaproteobacteria bacterium
TCGACTTACCCTTGCCCTTGCCGGTGTGGACGATCAGCAGGCCCTTCTCGATGGTCTTGGTGGCCAGCATCCGGTCCCGCGTCGCCTTGCGCTTGCGCGCCTTCTCGTTGGCCCGGGCATTGATTTCGTCTTCGCCAGGGTGTTCGGTCATCCGGTGTGCTCCGTCGGTCCGCCGGCCAGCTCGGCGAGCCGGGCGCGGCTGCTGTTCGACGTCGGCCGCCACAGGCCGCGATCCTGGGCCTCGATCAGCCGCTCGGCGATCTCGCGCGCCGCCGCCGGGTTGCTGTCGAGCAGGAACGCGCGCACCCGGTCGTTAACCAGATAGGCCTCGTAGACGGCATCGAAATGGTGGTCGCGGACCGCCCGCGCGGTGGCGGCGAAGGCGAACAGATAGTCGACCGTCGCCGCCATCTCGAACGCCCCCTTGTAGCCGTGGCGCATCACCCCGGCGAGCCATTTAGGGTTGACCACGCGGGCGCGGACGACGCGGCCGATCTCGTCCTCCAGGGTGCGCACCCTGGGGCTCTCGGGGCGCGAATGGTCGTTGTGGTAGACCGCCGGGGCGGCGCCCGACAGGTGCCGGACGGACGCCGCCAGTCCGCCCTCGAACTGGTAGTAGTCGTCGGAGTCGAGCAGGTCGTGTTCGCGGTTGTCCTGGTTGTGCAGCACCGCCTCGACGCCCTTCAGCCGGGTCTCGAACAGGGCGTGCTCGGCCGTGCCCGCGGCGCCGCCGCCATAGGCATAGCCGCCCCAGGCGATATAGGCGCGCGCCAGGTCGGCCTCGCCGTCCCAGCCGCGCTCGTCGATCAGCGCCTGCAGCCCGGCGCCGTAGGCCCCCGGCTTGGACCCGAATACCCGGTGGCCGGCGCGCCAGCGCGCCTCGGCGGCGGTCCCGCCGGCGGCGGCGATGCGGGCGGCGTCGGCGCGGACGTGGTCGGCCAGCGGATTGACGTCGGCCGGCTCGTCCAGCGCGGCGACGGCACGGGCGGCGCTGTCGACCAGGTCGATCTGCGCCGGAAAGGCGTCGCGGAAGAAGCCTGAGACCCTGAGCGTGACGTCGACCCGCGGCCGGTCGAGCACGCCCGCCGGCATGACCTCGAACCCGGTGACCCGGCGCGAGGCGGTGTCCCAGGTCGGCCGCACCCCCATTAGCGCCAATGCCTGGGCGATGTCGTCGCCGCCGGTGCGCATGTTGGCGGTGCCCCAGGCGCTGAGCGCGATCCGCCGCGGCCAGTCGCCGTGCTCCTGCCGGTAGCGTTCGATCACCAGCCCGGCCGACTTCCAGCCCAGCAGCCACGCCGCCGGGGTCGGCACGGTGCGGGTATCGACCGAGTAGAAGTTGCGGCCCGTGGGCAGCACGTCGAGCCGACCGCGGGTCGGCGCGCCGGACGGTCCCGGCGCCACGAACCGTCCGTCCAGCGCGGTCAGCGCGGCGGCGATCTCGGCCGGGCCGCAGCGCTCGACCGCCGGCCGGATCTCGCGCGCGATCCGGTCGAGCACCGCGCCGGCGGTGCGCCAGCCGGGCGCCGGGTGGCGGCGGCCGGCCACCAGGTCGGCGGCCAACCGCTCCAGCCGCTCGACCGAGTCGCCGTGGCTGCGCCATACCCCGCCGTCGGCCAGCGGCGCCGGCCGCGGACCGGTCCAGGCGGCGGCCATCTCGCAGTCCAGCGGGTCGAATTCGTCGAGTCCCAGGTCCGTCGCCAGGGCGCGGATCAGCGACGCGTCGCCGCCCTCGCCCGCCCCGCGCGGCAGCCGTGTCAGCGCCACCAGCAGGTCGGTCAGCCGCTCGCCGTCCGGCGCCGCGCCGAAGGTGTGCAGCCCGTCGCGGATCTGCATCTCCTTGATCTCGCACAGATAGCCGTCGAGCTTGCCGAGCGCGGCATCGGCGTCGTCGGCGGTGGCGATGCCGCAGTCGGCGGCGAGGCCGATCGACCGGGCGAGGTCGAGGATCTGGCCGCGCAGCAGGGTCAGCCGCCGCGGGTCGAGCCCGGCGGCCTCGTAATACTCGTCGACCAGGCGCTCCAGTTCGGCGAGCGGGCCGTAGGTCTCGGCCCGGGTAAGCGGCGGCGTCAGATGGTCGACGATCACCGCGGCGGTGCGCCGCTTGGCCTGGGTTCCCTCGCCCGGGTCGTTGACGATGAACGGGTAGACGTGCGGCAGCGGCGCGAAGGCCGCCTCGGGAAAGCAGTCCTCAGACAGCGCCAGCGCCTTGCCGGGCAGCCATTCCAGGTTGCCGTGCTTGCCCATGTGGACGACGGCATGGGCGCCGAGCGTGCCGGCGATCCAGGCATAGAACGCCAGGTATCCGTGCGGTGGCACCAGCGCCGGATCGTGGTAGCTGGCGACCGGATCGATGTTGTATCCGCGCGCCGGCTGCACCGCCACGACCGCGTTGCCGAGCGGCAGCACGGCCAGCCGGAACGCGCCATCGACGAAGAACGGGTCGTCCGCCGGCGCCCCCCAGCGATCGGCCACCCGGCGCCGCACGGTCTCCGGCAACCCGGCGAAATGGGCCTCGTATTCGGCCAGCGCCAGCCGCACGCCGCCGACCCGGCTGGACCGGTCGCCGGGCGCGTTGGTCGGTCCCGCCGCCAGCCGCGCCATCAGCGCCTTGCCGTCCGCCGGCACGTCGACGCGGTAGCCGGCGTCGGCCATGGCGCGCAAAAGCGCCACGGTGCTGGCCGGCGTGTCGAGGCCGACGCCGTTGGCCATGCGGCCGTCGCGGTTCGGGTAGTTGGCCAGCACGACGGCGATCCGGCGGTCGGCGGCGGCGGTCGCCGCCAGCCGCGCCCAGCCGGCGGCCAGCGCGGCGGCGTGGGCGACGCGGTCGGCGACCGGCGCGTAGGCGACGATCGCCGCCTCGGTCGCCGGGTCGAATCGGGCCTCGGTCTTGAACGACACCGCGCCGGCGAGCACCCGTCCGTCGACCTCGGGCAGCGCCACGTTCATCGCCAGGTCGCGCGGCGACAGGCCGGCGGTCCCGGCCTCCCACGCCGCTCGAGTGCCGCCGGCGAACACCACCTGCAGCACCGGGCAACCCGGCCCGTCGAACGGCGTCGGCCCGCGCCGGCCGCCGGGGCTGGAGACGGCGAAACCGGTGGCGTTGAGGATCACCGCCGGCGGCCTGTCGGCGAACAGCCGGGCGACGATCTCGGCCGACACCGGCTCCTTCAGGCTGGCGGCGAATACCGGCAGCGGGTTGAGGCCGCGCCCGGCCAGCGCGTCGATCAGGGCGTCGACCGGGGCCAGGTTGCCGGCCTGCAGCAGCGCCCGGTAGAACACGATCGCCGCGACCGGCCGCCCGTCGACCCAGTCCGCCGCGATCGCCGCCAGGTCCGGCCGGCGCCGGCCGGGCCAGTACAGGCCGGCGCGCGGCAGCGGCACCGGTTCCGCCCAGTCGGCGGCGCGGCCGATCAGGCCGGCGGCGTAGGCCAGGAAGTGGCGCGCGTTGTCGACGCCGCCATGCACGCAATATTGCCACAGCCGGTGGCAGGCGTCGGGCGGCAGGCGGCTGAGCCCG
>JAZFQW010000015.1:0-2620 GCA_036445335.1 Alphaproteobacteria bacterium
CCGCACTTCTCATACTGGCCACGGTCTGCGCGGCGCTGTCCCCCCGACAGGGCAGGAACGCCGCGCGGCGCGATGCCGTCGCATCGGGCAAGCGGCGTGACGCCCCCTGTCGGCGCGACAGCGCCGCGCAGCGGGTCGCGGCCGGGGGGCCCGCCCGCGGCGTCGAACGCCTCGACCGTATCGCTGCCACACTCTTCGGCCTTCTCCCGGCGGCTCGCACCGCCGGGACGCGACGCAGGCCATGGCCAGTGTGAAAAATGGGGCTAATCCGCCTTCATCCCGGCCCACGACGGCCCCGTGGCCGAGCATCGTCGGCCGCGCGTCCGGCGACCGGACTGGATTGCCTCTCGTTTCGACGCTACCATCGCGGATGAGGCATCGGGGCGGGTCAAATAGTCATGCGCGAAATCTCGCGGGCGCAACGCCGGGATCTGGTCCGATCGTGCGGCGTGGTCTCGCGCCGCGGACTACCGGTTGGACCGCTGGGGGTTTTGCTGCGCAATGGATGAGAGGATTCGCACCGGCGTCGTCGGCGTCGGTCATTTCGGTCGGTATCACGCCCAGAAATACGCCGCGCTGGAGTGCGCCTCGCTGGTGGCCGTGGCCGATGTCGACCGGCGGCGGGCCGAGGAGATCGCCGGGCCGCTGGACGCCGAGGCGGTATCCGACTATCGCGCGATGTTCGGCGGCGTCGACGCGGTCAGCATCGCCGTGCCGACCAGGGCCCATTTCGAGGTGGCCAAGGCGTTTCTGGAAAACGGCATCCACGTGCTGCTGGAAAAGCCGATCGCCGACAGCGTTGAGGCGGCCGATGCGCTGATCGCTATCGCCCGCGACAATGGCGCGCTGCTGCAGATCGGTCACCTGGAGCGTTTCTCGGCGCCCTACTTGGCGATCGGCGGCGATGTCACCCGGCCGCTCTACATCGAATCCGAGCGGATCGCCCCCTACCAGCCGCGCGGCACCGACGTCGACGTCATCCTGGACGTCATGATCCACGACATCGACCTGATTCAAGCGCTGGTCGGGTCGCCGGTGCGGTCGGTCGACGCGGTCGGCGCGCCGGTGCTGTCGAGCCGCGAGGACATTGCCAACACGCGGGTTTGCTTCGCCAACGGCTGCGTGGCCAACATCACCGCCAGCCGGGTCAGCCAGAAGACCCAGCGGCGCCTGCGGATCTTCCAGCCCGAGAGCTATCTGATGGTCGATTTCCAGGAGTGCCGCATCGTCCATATGCGCAAGGGCGCCGGCGAGATGTTCCCCGGCGTGCCCAATATCGACCAGAAGGTCCGGCATTACGAAAAGGGCGACAGCCTGCAGCGCGAGATCGCGGCGTTCCTGGACGCGATCGCCACCGGCGGTGCGCCGGTGGTCGACGGCGAGGCCGGGCGTGAGGCGCTGAATACGGCGCTGATGATCGGCGACAGCCTGCGCGAGCACTGGCGCCTGGTCCACGAAGGCGCGTCGCCGGCGCCGACCGGATCGCCGACCACGCGGGCTACCGGTTGACCGGCCGGGTTGTGCCGCGGCACTCCGGCAGTGCGGCGCGCATCCGGTCGGCGAAAGCGCCAAGGCCGACCTCGCGGCGGCTCAGCGGACCGGCGCAATGGCCGTGCGACCCCATGCCGGCCTGAACCGCTTCGATCAAGTCGCTGTCTTCGCGGTTGACCTGCCGGTTGATCCGCCAGTTGAGGTAGCGGGCGGCGCGCATCTCGCGCCGCTCGTCGGGCAATCCGTACGGGATCTCGCGGATCAGCGTCTCGGTCGGCGACAGCGGGATGAACTGCATGAAGTCGAGCTGGTCGGGATAGACGTCGAACGCCAGGTTGGGCCACAGCCGGTAATAGCACCATTGGCGCCGCCGCTCCGGCGGCAGGTGCGCGGCCGCCGGCAGGACCGCCTGGTAGGCGCGTTCCGACGGATTGGCCGACGGCGTGTCGACCAGCGTTCCCGACATCCTGTCGACCCAGCCGCGCGACTCGATGCGATAGCTCCCGCCGAACAGCCGCGACAGGCCGGGATGCGCGACCGGGATGTGCAGCGTGTCGGCGTAGTTGTCGGCGACGGTCTTCCAGTTGACCGGCCGCCGCCGGAGTGTGACCCGGCCCAGCGGCATCATCTCAGCGATCCGGTAGGCACCCAGCTCGTCGGCATAGGGCGCCATCATCTCCGCCACCGTCGGCCCGCCGGACTCCACGCGCGCAAAGACGAAACCGAGGAAGGTCTCCAGTTCGACCGGTGCCAGGCCGAGCGCGTCCGCGTTCAGACCATCGTAGTCGCGGCGGAACGGCACGCCGACCAGCCGGCCGTCCAGGGCGTAGCTCCAGCCGTGATAGGGGCACGTCAGGCGCCGGCCACAGGAGCCCTTGGGCCCGGCGACCAGCCGTGCGCCGCGGTGGCGACAGACATTGTGGAAGGCCCGCACCCGGCCGTCCCGGCCGCGCACCGCGACCAACGGCTCGCCGAGGATGTCCAGACTGCAATAGTCGCCCGGCCGGGCGATGTCGTTGACGTGGCAAACCAGCTGCCACGACGGCATGAACACGCGCTCGCGCTCCAGCGCGAAAAAAGCCGGATCGCCGTAGGTCCACGCCGGCAGACATGCCACCGGGCCATTCGC
>JAZFQW010000016.1:0-5651 GCA_036445335.1 Alphaproteobacteria bacterium
GACCAGCGCCAGCGGCCCGCCGGCGGCGGCCTCCGGCGCGATGTGCAGGACCACCGAGCCGAACGCGGTGCCGCTCATCCGCGCGTCGGACAGCCGCACCATGTCGCGCACGCCGCGTTCCAACACCCGGCGCGGCAGCCCCATGTTGCCGACCTCGGCCATCCCGGGATAGCCCTTGGGACCGCAGTTCTTGAGCACCATGACGCAGCTCTCGTCGATATCCAGCGCCGGGTCGTCGACCTTCGCCTTGTAGTCCTCGATCGACTCGAAGACGACCGCGCGGCCGCGGTGCTCCATCAGCTCGGGGCTGGCGGCCGACGGCTTGATGATCGCCCCGTCCGGCGCCAGGTTGCCGCGCAGCACGGCGACGCCGCCGTTGGCGACCAACGGCCGGTCGAACGGCCGGATGACCTCCTGATCGTGGTTCGGCGCGTCGTGGCAGTTCTGCCAGATCGTGCGGCCGTTGACGGTCTTCGCCTCGCGGTCGAGCAGGTCGTGCTCGCCCAGCGACCGCAGCACAGCCGGCAGCCCGCCGGCGTAGTAGAAATCCTCCATCAGGAACCGGCCCGATGGCATCAGATCGACGATGGTCGGCACCTCGCGCCCAAGCCGGTCCCAGTCGTCCAGGGTCAGCTCGACGCCGATGCGACCGGCGATGGCGATCAGGTGCAGGACCGCGTTGGTCGAGCCCCCGATCGCGCCGTTCGCCCGAATCGCGTTCTCGAACGCCGGCCTGGTCAGGATCGACGACAGCCGCAGCCCCTGCGCGACCATCTCGACCGCGCGCCGGCCGGCCATCTGGGCCAGCACGTAGCGCCGCGAGTCGACTGCCGGGATCGCCGCGTTGGTGGGCAGCGCGACCCCCAGCGCCTCGACCATCGAGGCCATGGTCGAGGCCGTGCCCATGGTCATGCAGTGCCCGGCGGATCGCGACATGCAGGCCTCGGCATCCATGAAGTCGGCCAGGCTCATCTTGCCGGCGCGGACGTCCTCGCTGAACGTCCACACGTCGGTGCCCGAGCCGATGTCGCGGCCGCGGTACTTGCCGTTGAGCATCGGCCCGCCGGACACGACGATCGTCGGCACGTCGCAGCTGGCCGCCCCCATCAGCAGCGCCGGCGTCGTCTTGTCGCAGCCGGTCAGCAGCACCACCCCGTCGATCGGGTTGCCGCGGATCGACTCCTCGACGTCCATACTGGCCAGGTTGCGCAACAGCATCGCCGTCGGTCGCAGGTTGGATTCGCCCAGCGAGGTCACCGGGAACTCGACCGGAAACCCGCCGGCCTCATAGACGCCGCGCTTGACCCGCTCGGCGATCGTGCGGAAATGGGCGTTGCACGGCGTCAGCTCCGACCAGGTGTTGCAGATGCCGATCACCGGGCGGCCGTCGAACAGGTCGGACGGCAGACCCTGGTTGCGCATCCAGCTGCGGTGCACGAAGCCGTCCTTGTCGGGCTTGCCGAACCACGCAGCGGAGCGCGGCGCGTTCTTATCGTCTGTCATGGCCAGTGTGAGAAGTGCTGGCCAGGATTAGGGGCATACATTGACATCATTGGCTCGACACCGCGCGTTCATGCTTGGCCGACGCCGCGCTTGCCTTCGTCGATCATGTGCCGGATGTCCTTGATCGTCTCTTCCAGCAGCTTGCGCATGGCCAGCCGCGCGCCGCTGGCATCGCGCCGCTTGATCGCGTTCAGCACCGCCTTGTGCAGCGGCAGCGAATGGAAGGTCGCGCCGGGGCTGGAGCCCGACAGCTTGATGCTGGACGCCAGCGCGGTCTCGATCAGCGCGCCCAGCGGCACCAGCAGCTCGTTACCGGTGGCGGCGAGGATCCCCAGATGGAATCGAAGGTCTGGCTCGATCGAGGCGTCGAGATCGTCGCCGGCCGCTTCCATGTCGCGGTAGGCCCGGTCGATCTCCGCGATGTCCTCGTCCTTGGCCCGTTCCGCCGCCATGGCGGCGGCCGCCGGCTCGATGATCTGGCGCACCTCGAACAGGTCGTCGGCGAACAGGGCGACGTTGCCGGTGGCGAACTGCCACGCCAGGACGTCGGGATCCAGCATGTTCCAGTGGTCGCGCGGGCGGATTCGGGTGCCGATCTTGGGGCGCGATTCGACCAGCCCCTTGGCGGCCAGGACCTTGATGGCCTCGCGCAGCGCGGTGCGGCTGACCTTCAGCTTGACGCTGAAGTCGGCCTCGTTGGGCAGCACCATGCCGGGCGCGAACTCGCCGCTCATGATGCGCGCGGCGATCTCGTTCGCCACCTGGCCATGCAGGCTGCGGCGCGAATAAGTCCGGTTCGGTCTGTGTCCCGTCGGCACGGTCGATATTGCGCGCTTTGGTGGCAGAGCGCGGGCCGGTTTCGCGTGAAACCGGCCCGCCGCCCGGTCAGCGGATGCCGGATTCGATCAGCGGCACCAGCTCGCCGATCGTCTCCGGCGTCACCACGCCGGCGCCGGTGTTGGTGAACAGGCCGGAGAAGCCGTACTTCCCGGTCAGCACGCACTGCATCACCGGCAGGAAGCCCTGCAGATAGAGCTGCTGGTCCAGCACTACGCTAGTATAGCCGTCCTGCAGCCCGTCGATCGTCGACGGCGCCAGGTCGATGCCGCCGGTGATGATGTCGCCCGGCGCCTTGCCGGCCAGTTCAAGCGCCCGCGGGAGCTGGCCGGTGACTCCGCCGTGCTGGGTGCCGATCGCCTTGAGGTCCGGATTGGACTCCAGATAGGCGACCAGGATCGGCACCACCAGCGAGGTGTCGTTGTTGACCTCCGGCGAGATCTCCAGGTAGTCGACGACCACGCCGCCCTCTTCCAGGCCTTCCTTCAGGCCGCGCGTCGACAGGCCGCGCTCGGCCTGGCCCAGCAGGCCGTACACCAGCGCCTGGTCGCCCTCGGCCAGCCCCGCCTTCAGCATGTTCTGCGCCGTCACGTAACCGCCGGTGTAGAGATCGACGCCGGCATAGCCGAAGCCGCCGCCGACGTGGCTGTCGTAGATCTCGCTCAGCGGCGTGTTGTTGCTGGTGACGATGATGCCGTCGGCGCGCGCCTCGTCGACCAGGTCGGCGAAGGCGTCGTTGCCGGGGTGGCCCATGATGACGATGCAGGCGGGCCCGGCCGCGACCGCCTCGCGGAACTGCCGCACCATCACGTCGGGCAGCCAGCCGGAATACTGCTCGATCAGTTCGGCGCCCAGGTGGCGGGCGGCGTCCTTGGCGCCGTTGGCGCGCGGCAGGGTCGCCGGACCGCCGGGATTGCCGCCCATCTGCACATAGACGGTCATGCCGTCGCCCAGCATCTCCTGGGCCACGGTCGGCGCCGGCGCGAGCGCCAGCATCGACGTCGCCGCGACGATGACTCCGAGAGTCGTTGCGGTGGTTTTCATCTCTTTCCTCCCCAGTTTGATCTGACCTTGTGCCGGCCGGCGGAGCGCGATGGCACCGCCGACCCGTTGTCGCCCACGCGGCGTCATCCGCGCGGCGCGAATACCAATCCCTTGAAGCGCTCGGGCCGCTCCACCACCAGGTGGAAGACCACCGCGGCGATGAAGATCAGCCCGATCACCACGTCGTTCCAGAACCCCTGGACCCCGGCGGCGACGATCCCGGACTGCACGACCAGGACGATCAGCGTGCCGAACACGGTGCCGACGATGGTGCCCGAGCCGCCGAAGATCGAGGTGCCGCCGATGAACACCGCGGCAATCACCAGCAGCAGGAACCCCTGCCCCTGGTTGGTGTAGAACGTGATGTTCTCGGCCGTCAGGAACACCCCTGACACGCCGCCCAGCAGGCCCATCAGCGTGAACAGCCGGATCTTCTCCTTCGCCACGTCGATGCCCATGACGCGCGCCACCTGCTGGTTGTCGCCGATGAACAGCAGCGCCTCGCCGAAGCGGTGGCGGTTGAGCACGAACCACAGCGCCACGGCGATCAGCAGCGACCACACCGCCTGCATCGGGAACCAGTCGAACAACCGGCCGCTGGTCACCTGCCAGACCGCGGAGTCCTTGACGCCGCGCAGGCTGTAGGACAGCCCGGCGGCGACCACCACCGCCACACCGCGCCACAGGAACTGGGTCGCCAGCGTGGCGATGATCGACGGGATGCCGATGCGCGCGATCAACAGCCCATTGACGTAGCCGATCAGGCCGCCGACCGCCACCGCCAGCACCATGCCCAGCCACGCCATGCGGAACTTCATCGCCTGCAGCGCCTCGCCCTCCAGCCCATCGGCCAGGAACGCCAGGTACGGCACGTTGTCGAACCGGTAGCAGGCGGCGAAGACGAAGCCGGACAGCGCGATCACCGACGGGAACGACAGATCGATCTCGCCCGCCGCGATCACCAGGGTCAGCCCCAGGCCGACGATCAGCAGCGGCGGCGCGGTGATCAGCAGCGACTTGTAGATGCGGTGGCCCAGAAAGGTGCCGGGCGCCAGCACCATGAACACGACCAGGACGATCACGAACACCAGCAGGATCGGCAGCCCCTCGATCGCGTCGAGCCGCGCCATCAGCGACCGTCTCGGCGCCGCCGGCGTGTCCGCGAGCGGGTCCGGCTCGACCCCGTCCACGTCCCGCCGGCCGGTCGCGGTCACGCCGCCGCCTCCTGGTCGCCGTGCAGCGCCAGCATGTAGTTGGTCAGCTCGTCCAGCGACACCTCGCCTTGGCGATAGATCCTGACGATCTCGCCGCGGTCCATGATCAGCAGCCGGTCGGCCAGCTGGTGCACCTGGGCCAGCGTGTGCTCGATGTAGAGGCAGGCGCGACCCGACTGCTTGATGTCGGCGATGAAATCGAGGACCTTGCGCACCTCCATCACCGCCAGCGCCACCGTCGGCTCGTCCAGCACGATCAGGTCGGCGTCGAAATGCATCGCCCGGCCGATCGCCACGCCCTGGCGCTCGCCGCCCGACAGCCGGCCGACCGTGGCGTCGACATCCAGGCCGGCGCCGCGGAAGCCGATCGCCCCCATCAGCACCTGCCGGGCGATGCGCTTCTGCTCCTTGACCTTGATGAAGCCCCAGCGGTTGGTCAGGTTGCGGCCGACGAAGAAGTTGCGCCACAGCGGTTGCTTGTCGCCCAGCGAGGACTCCTGGTAGACCGTCTCGACGCCCAGCTCGTGCGCCTTGCGCACCGAATAGTCGGCGAAGTCGACCGGCTTCCCGCGCACGTACATGCGGCCGGAGGTCGGCGCCTCGACGCCGGTGAGGATCTTGATCAGGGTCGACTTGCCGGCACCGTTGTCGCCGATCAGGCCGACGATCTCGTTGCCGCCGATCTCCAGATCGATATTCTTCAGGGCGACGACGTTGCCGTAGCGCTTGCCGATATTCTCCATCCGGACGGCGGGCGCGGCACCGGTGTCTTGCGCGACACGCATCCGAATGCGACCCTCCCCCGATGGTGGCCTTGTTGCTCCGGGGCCATCCGATCGCCGGCGGGAGCAAGCGCCCGACCAAGCGGCCCCTTCCCTTCCGGCATAATCCTAATACGATATGCTGATAGTATCCGTCGGAAGACAAGACCCGTCAAGCGCGGGCGGCGGGGCCAGGGGAGGACGGACCGATGGCACCGGCGAGCGATGAGGCGATCACACTGCGCAGCGGCGATGCCGGGGTGCAGCTCTGCCCGGCGGCCGGCGGGTCGAT
>JAZFQW010000017.1:0-3599 GCA_036445335.1 Alphaproteobacteria bacterium
GTGGCGATCGCCAACCCGATGCCACGGGCCGCTCCGGTGATGATGGCGGTCTTGTCGGTCAGTCTCGCGGCGTCGGTCATCGGGCTGGGTTCCGGGTCATGGCGTGTCAAAGGGCGAACCGCTCGCCGCCGCCGCGGCCGACGAAGCGGGCGATCACCAGCGTCAGGACGGTGGAGAACAGCAGGATCAGGGTCACCAGGGCGTTGATTTCCGGCGTGAAGCCGACCCGCATCATCGCATACAGGCGCACCGGCAGGGTATTGCTGTCGCCGATCAGGAACAGGGTGATCATGGTCTCGTCGAACGACAGCGCGAAGGCCAGCAGCGCCGCCGTCACGATCGCCAGCTTGAGATTGGGCAGCAGCACGTAGCGGAAGGTCTGCAGCCTGGTGGCGCCGAGATCGTAGGAGGCGTCGATCATGTTGCGGTTGAGCGCCTGCAGCCGCGTCAGGATGGTGCGGTACACCAGCGCCAGCACGAACACGCTGTGCCCAACGGTCACCGTGACCAGACCGCGTGGCACGCCGATTTCCTTGAAGAAGATCAACATCGCCAGGCCGCTGATGATGGGCGGCAGCAGGAACGGCAGGAAGACGATGAACTGCAGCACCGCGGCGCGCCGTCCGCCGTGCTGGTCGGCATAGACCGCCAGCAGGCTGGCCACGACCAGCGAGGTCAGCACGGCGAAGAATCCGACCACCAGGCTGTTCGCCAGGGCGGTGGCTATCTGCTCGTTGCCCAGCAGCTTGCCGTACCACTCCACCGAAAAACTGTCCCATTGGATGCGGCCGCGCCGCAGGCGGAAGAACGACAGCACCGCCACCAGGATGATCGGCGCATACAGCGCGACGAACACGAGCCCGCACAGCAGCCCCAGCGCCCAGGTCACCAGGCGCTGGCCGACCGGCCGGCGGGCGGCGGTCGCCGGGCGCATCACCGGCGCATCCATCGCGGGTTGCCCAAACGTCCGGCCACGCCGATGACCGTCATCGCGACCGCCAGCAGGATGACCGACAGCGCCGCGCCGAACGGCCAGTTGAACGCCATGCCGAACTGGCTGAACACGACCCGGCCATAGGTAAAGCCGCGGGTGCCGCCGACCAGCTGCGGCGCCAGAAAGTCGCCGACCGCCAGCACGAAGCAGAACATCGCGCCGACCACCGTGCCGGGCAGGCTGAGCGGCAGCACCACGTGGCGAAAGGTCCGCCACGGCGTCGCACCCAGGTCGGCCGACGCGTCGACATAGCTCCGCGGGATCCGCTCCAGCGCGATGAATACCGGCAAGACCACGAACGGCAGCAGCACGACCGTCAGGGTGATCAGCACCGCGGTCAGGTTGAACAGGAACAGGTTGGACGGGCGGTCCAGCACGCCGACGAACATCAACGCCTGGTTCAGCAGGCCGTTGGCGCCCAGCAGGCCGCGCATGGCGTAGACCTTGATGATATAGCTCATCAGCAGCGGCACGATCAGCGCCAGCACCAGCAGATACCTGGTCCGCCCACGGATCTGCGCCAGGAAATACGCCGTCGCATAGCCCAGCACCACGTTGATCGCCATCACCTGCAGCGCCAGTCCCAGGGTGCGCAGGAAGACCCGCGGATAGGTCTCGTTGGACAGGAAGTTGACGTAGTTGGCAAGCGTGAAGTCGGCGACGATCTCGGCCCCCTCGACGCGCCAGAAGCCGTAGACCAGAAAGGTCAGCAGCGGCACCAGAATGAACAGGCCAGGCAGGCCCCAGATCACGGCCAGCCACGCCAGCCGCCGCGCCAGCGCGGTCGCCCGCCGCGGCGGCGCCAGCGCGGGCAGCGGGGCGGCTGTGGCGGTCATGGTCCCGCCGCCGGCGGATCGGCCGCCACACCGGCCATCGCGGCGCAGTCCGCCGCCGCCCACACCAGCGTCAGCCGGTCACCCGGCCGGACCGCCGTGCCGCCCGCGCGGCTGGCGGTCTTGACCAGCAGCGGGCGGTCGGGCGCCGCCGGGCAGACCGCGGTGATCTGGCTGACCGGGCCGACGAAGTCGACCGAGCGCGCCTCGGCCTCCAGCCGGGTGTCGCCCGGCGCGTCGTCGTGCGGCGCGCCGTTGATCGCGGCGACGCGCAGCGCCTCGGGCCGCACCGCGATCGTCACGGCGGCGTTCGGCGCCAGCTCGGCCAGCCGGCGGTCGGCACAGGCGACCGGCCCGAACGCCGTGTCGACGGTCCACGGTCCCGCCCCGTCCGTCAGACGCCCCGGCAGCAGGTTGTTTTCGCCGAAGAACGTCGCGACGAAGCCGGTGCGCGGCCTGTAATAGATCTCCTCCGGCGTGCCCACCTGCTCGACCCGGCCGTCGTTGATCACGCAGATCCGGTCGGACATGGTGATCGCCTCGTGCTGGTCGTGGGTGACGAACAAGAAGGTGACCCGGACCTGACGCTGGATCGACTTGAGGAACTTTTGCATCTGTCGGCGCAGCTCGGCGTCCAGCGCCGCCAGCGGCTCGTCCAGCAGGATCAGCTTGGGCCGGCAGATCAGCGCCCGCGCCAGCGCGACGCGCTGTTGCTGGCCGCCGCT
This sequence comes from Alphaproteobacteria bacterium, assembly GCA_036445335.1. Lineage (GTDB taxonomy): Bacteria > Pseudomonadota > Alphaproteobacteria > DSM-16000 > Inquilinaceae > JAZFQW01. Next base: position 2,553 of record JAZFQW010000017.1, read on the forward strand.
CAGCTGGGCGGGATAGCGCCCGGCGTAGTCGTCCAGCGCGACCACTGACAACGCCTCGGCCACCGCCTCGCCGATCGTGGCCTTCTTTTCCCCGCGCACCGTCAGGCCGTAGCCGATGTTCTGGCCGACCGTCATGTGCGGGAACAGCGCGTAGTCCTGGAACACCGTGTTGAACGGCCGGCGATAGATCGGCACCGGCGTCATGTCGATGCCGTCGAACAGGATCCGCCCCTCGCTGGCGTCGGTGAAGCCGCCGATCAGCCGCAGCAGCGTGGTCTTGCCGGACCCGCTGGGGCCCAGGATTGTCAGGAACTCACCGTTCTCGACGGTCAGGTCGATGGCGTCGAGGACGCGCGCGCCGCCATAGGTCTTGCCGATGCCGCGGATCTCCAACCGGCCGCCGGCGGCGTGCGCCATGGTGTCAGGCAACCTTGTAGGCCTTCACGGCCTCCCAATTGAGCTCGACGCCCAGACCGGGCCTGACCGGCCGCCGCACCGTGCCGTCGACGAACTCGATCTCCTCCGCCACCAGCTCCTTGCGCAGGGTCTCCACGCACAGCTGCGGCGGCAGATACTCGATGAAGGCGCAATGCGGCGTGGCGAACGCCAGATGGGCGGTCGCCGAGATCGACACGCCGGTCTTCCAGCAGTGCGGCACCACGGTCATGTCGCGCTCTCTGGCCATGTCGCAGACGATCCGCGCCTCGCTCAACCCGCCGACCCGGCCGACATCGGGCTGCGCGACCTGGATCCGGCCGCGCTCCATCAACTCGAAGAACTCGTGGCGGGTGGCCAGCCACTCACCCGAGGCGATCGGCATCGGCGCCGCGGCGGCGACCTTGGCGTAGTCCTCCAAGTTGTCGGGCCAGATCGGCGTCTCCAGGAAGTAGCAGTCGAAGTCGCCCCAGTCCCGGATGACCGACAGGCAAGTCTCGGCATCTTCCCACAGATATTGCACGTCGACCATCAGCGTCACGTCCGGGCCGATGGTCTCGCGCACCGCCGCCACCACCTCGGTGTGGCGGTCGTAGCTCTCGTCGAGGCCGC
>JAZFQW010000018.1:0-11140 GCA_036445335.1 Alphaproteobacteria bacterium
GCCGGCGGCCCACCGGACCGCGCCGGCGGCGTGCATGATCGTCGCATCCGCCGGACGCCGCTTGGTGGTGGCCGGGCGATCGCGGTCGGGCATGAACCATTGATCCTCTGACGAGTCGCAAAGCGACCAGGCGGCGCGGTTCGCCGGTGTTCTACGTCTCCATGAAGGTCCTGCTGCTCGACATTGCGCAGCGAAGGAACGACCAGTCAGCGCTGGCGATTCTCGTCGAGTCCGGCATCGCGCTCGCCGGTCGCTAAGGCCCCGCCGCTCACCCCGCCAACGGCTCGTAGAACGCGGCGGTGAGGCCGGCTTTGTCGCGTGAGGCGCGGTTGAAGGGAGGTTTCAGGGCGCCCTTGAAGTGGGCCCGGACCAGGGTCTGCCAGGTGGCGACGGGCTCGACGCCGCGGCAGGCGCACAGGTGCTCGAACCAGCGCCGGCCGATGGCGACGTGGCCGATCTCGTCGTCGTGGATGGTCTGCAGCACCGATGCCGACTCGGCGTCGCCGGCGCCGGTCAGGGCGACGATCATCGCCGGGGTGACGTCGAGGCCGCGCGCCTCCAGCACCATCGGCACGACGGCGAGGCGCGCCGCCAGGTCGCCGGCGGTGCCGGCGGCCGCCTGCCACAGCCCGTCGTGCGCCGGCAGGTCGCCGTAGACGGCGTCCAGCGCCGCCAGCCGGCCGACCAGCAGGCGGAAATGCCGCGCCTCGTCGTCGGCCACGCTCACCCAGTCGGCGTAGAAGGCGCGCGGCAGCGCCGGACCGGGCTCGCCGTCCGCCGCGCCGGCGAAGCGCGCGACGATGTCCCAGGCGAGGTCGATGGCGTTGAGCTCGATATGGGCCAGCGCGTGCAACAGCGCGATCCTGCCGGCGCGGCTGCCGGCCCGCCGCCGCTTCGGCATGTCACGCGGCGGCCGCAGCTCGGGTCGGTCGGGCCGCGCCGGGCGGTCGGGCGGTGCGGCGCGGCCGACGGTGGCGATCGCCCCGCAGCGCCACGCCGCGGCGTGGGTCGCCGTCAGGCGCGCCTTGTCCAGCGGCGCGGCGGTGGTCAGGACCGCGACGGCGGCCTCGGCGAGGGTCGGCGGCATGACAGGCGGATGATACCGGATCCGCGGCGATTTGCCACCGATCCGGCCCGACGATCGACCCCCCCATCAGGAAGGGCGACCATTGCCGCGGCGATCGGCGGCGAAGTCGCTTTCCTTGGGACTCCGTACCCCGCGGCCGGCATCGTCTCACCTCTCCCCTTGCGGACGATGTCGGCGCGCGCATGGCAGGTCTCTCATCGATTGGGTCGGAGCCGCCTGCGGAGTCATGTGCGCGGTAGACGCCGCGCACAATGAGGTCGGCGATCGGGTCGACCTAAGCCTGGGCCAGTGCGGTTGGGGGAGCGCCGCCGGGCGGGATCCTCCCTGCACCCCGGCCCGGCGGCGGTGCCGTCGATGTCAGAACTGCGCCGTCTCGGTGGAGTCCGACATCGCGGTGGTCGACGATTGGCCGCCGGAAATCGCCAGCGACACCGCGTCGAAGTAGCCGGTGCCCACCTCGCGTTGGTGGCGCGTGGCGGTGTAGCCCTCGGCCTCGGCGGCGAGTTCCGCCTCCTGAAGCTCCGAATACGCCGCCATCTGGCGCTCGCCGTAGCCCTTGGCCAGACGGAACGTCGCCAGGTTGAGGCTGTGGAAGCCGGCCAAGGTGACGAACTGGAACTTGTAGCCCATGGCGCCGAGCTCGCGCTGGAAGCGGGCGATCGTTGCGGCGTCGAGATTGGCCCGCCAGTTGAAACTGGGCGAGCAGTTGTACGCCATCATCTTGCCCGGGAAGCCGCGCTGGACCGCCTCGGCGAAGATGCGCGCCTGCTCCAGGTTGGGCTTCGACGTCTCCATCCACAGCAGGTCGGCGTAGGGCGCGAACGCCATCGCGCGGGCGACGCAGTACTCCATTCGGCGACCCGGCTTGATCGGGTGGAAGCCTTCCGCCGTGCGGCTGTCGCGGTCGATGAACGGGTGGTCGCGCTCGTCGATGTCGCTGGTGATCAACTTGGCGCTCTCCGCGTCGATGCGGGCGATGAGCACGGTCGGCACATCCATCACGTCGGCCGCCAGCCGCGCCGCGTTGAGGGTGCGCACGAAGGACTTCATCGGCACCAGCACCTTGCCGCCGAGATGGCCACACTTCTTCTCCGACGCCAGCTGGTCCTCGAAATGGACGCCGGCGGCGCCGGCCTCGATCATCGCCTTCATCAGCTCGAAGGCGTTGAGCGGACCGCCGAAGCCGGCCTCGGCGTCGGCGACGATCGGCGCGAACCAGTGATGTCGGGCGCCGCCCTCGGCGTGCTCGATCTGGTCGGCGCGCTGCAGCGCCTGGTTGATGCGGGCGACGACCGCCGGCACCGAGTTCGCCGGATACAGGCTCTGGTCGGGGTACATGTTGCCCGACAGGTTGGCGTCGGCGGCGACCTGCCAGCCGCTCAGATAGATCGCCTGGAGACCGGCGCGGACCATCTGGATCGCCTGGTTGCCGGTGGTGGCGCCCAGCGCGTTGACGAAGTCGCTTGTGTGCATCAGCTCCCACAGCCGGCGCGCGCCCAAGCGGGCCAGGGTGTGTTCGATGCGGACCGAGCCGCGCAGGCGGTCGACCTCGGCGGCGGTGTAGTCGCGCCGTATGCCGTCGAAGCGGCAAGTGTGCAGGACGTCGCGGCCTTCGGTCGTCAGCGGTGTCGTCGTCTCGTCCAGCGGTGCCATCGCTCTGTCCTCTCCCGGCCGAAGCCGATCACGGGTGAATGGTGTCATGCTGCAGTGCGATAGTATCATAAGATTTATTGACAATATGTTGTCTGGTCAATAACTCATTGAATGTAAATTAGTAATTTTGTAAACTCATCCGTGATTAATGAAAAATAATTGTCAAGTTTGTAAACCCGGAGCGACGTCATGGCCAAGAAGGCGATGCTGGGACACAAGATCCGCCGGCTCAGGCGCGAGCACGACGCGACCCAGGCGGAGATGGCCGAGCGGCTGGGCATCTCGCCGAGCTACCTCAACCTGCTGGAAAACAACCAGCGCCAGGTCACCGTCGACCTGCTGCTCAAGATCGGCCAGGCCTTCGACGTCGACCTGCAGAGCTTCGCTGAGGACGACGGCGCCCGCTTGGTCGGCGGCCTGCAGGAGGTGTTCGGCGATCCGCTGTTCGAAGGCGCCGACATCAAGCGCCAGGACATCGCCGAGCTGGCGAGCGCGGTCCCGGCGGCGGCCGAAGCGGTGATCACGCTGTACCGCGCCTATGGCGAGATGCGCGAGGACATGCAGCTGGTCACCGAGAAGATGGCCGACGGCGAGGGCGGTCAGGCGCCGGGGACATCGGGCTCGGCGCTGGAGGAGGTGCGCGACTATTTCCACGCCCAGGACAACTATTTCCCCGCGCTGGAGGACGCCGCGGTGGAGATCTGCCGCGCCGGCGGGCTGGAGGCGGGCGGCCTCCATCGCGGGTTGGTCGACTATCTGGACCGCGAGCTGACGGTCCGCGTCAAGGTGATGCCGATCGACGTCCTGGGCCCGATCCGGCGCCGCTACGACCGCCACGGACGACGCGTGCTGCTGTCGGAGATGCTGTCGCCGCCCAGCCGCAATTTCCAGCTGGCGGCGCAGATCGGCCTGATCAAGTATCGCGGACTGCTCGACCGCATGGTGGCCGACGCGGGCCTGTCCGGCGACGCCGCGGCGCGGCTGGGCAAGATCGGCCTGGCCAATTATCTGGCCGGCGCCGTGCTGATGCCCTACGACCGGTTCTACCGCGCCGCGACGGCGCTGCGCTACGACATCGAGGTGCTGCGGCGGCGTTTCGAGTCGAGCTTCGAGCAGGTGTGCCACCGGCTGACCACCCTGCAGCGGCCGGGCGCCAAGGGGGTGCCGTTCTTCATGATCCGGGTCGACAACGCCGGCAACGTGTCCAAGCGGTTCAGCGCCAACCGGCTGCATTTCGCCCGGTTCGGCGGCGCCTGTCCGCGCTGGAACGTGCACGACGCATTCGGCGCGCCGGGGCACATCCTGCGCCAGGTCTCCGAGATGCCCGACGGCGACCGCTATTTCAGCATCGCCCGGACGGTCGAGAAGGAGGGCACCGGCCATCGCCTGCCGGGCCAGACCTATGCCGTCGCGCTGGGCTGCGAGATCGCCTACGCCGCCCAGCTGATCTATGCCGACGGCGTCGATCTGGGCACCGACGACATCGCCGTGCCGATCGGCCTGCACTGCCGGCTGTGCGAGCGCGTCGACTGCAGCCAGCGCGCCTTCCCGCCGGTGCAGCACACGCTGACGATCGACGAGAACGTACGCGGCGCCACGCCCTACGTGTTCGAACCACGGTGAGCGGGCGGGGCGCGCCGCCGCGACGGCCGGCGGGACGGCGCCGTACGGCCGGTGGCGGCGTTAACCAAAGGATACCGATTGGCGTGTAGTCTCGCCCGCGGATTCGCCAGATGGAGGTCGAGGTGATGCGGACGGCGGCAACGGGTCTTGGTTACGCGATGGCGTTGGCCCTGACGGGGTGCGTGCCGCAGGCGACCGGCGGCGGCGACCTGCTGCAGCAGGCGCTGGGCGTCGGTTGGCCGCCGACCACAGCGACCGCCGCCCGGCCGATGACCACGGCGGACATCGCCGGCGGACTGAAGGAGGCGCTGCGCGTGGGCACCGAGCGGGTCGTCCTGCAGGTCGGCCGGACCGACGGCTACAACGCCGACCCGGCGATCCACATCCCGCTGCCCGACGATCTGCGCCAGGTCCACGACGTGCTGTCGCGGATCGGCCTCGGCCAGATGACCGCCGACCTCGAGCTCAGGCTCAACCGCGCCGCCGAGCGCGCCGCGCCGGAGGCCCGGGACGTGTTCTGGCGGGCGATCGCCGAGATGACCCTGGACGACGTGCACGGCATCTGGCGCGGTCCGGACGACGCCGCGACGCAGTATTTCCGCGGCAAGATGACCGGCCCGCTGACCCGGCGCATGACCCCGATCGTGCTCGACGCGATGTCGGAGGTCGGGGTGGTCCGCGCCTTCGACCGGATGATGGACGGCTACCGCGACGTGCCCTTCGTGCCCGACGTGAAGGCCGACCTCACCGCCTATGCGGTCGAGCGGGCGCTGGACGGCATGTTCCATTACATCGCACAGGAAGAGGCGGCGATCCGCCGCAACCCGGCCAAACGCACCACGGAGCTGTTGCAACGGGTGTTCGGCGCGCTGACCAGTTAGAGCATGATCCGATCTGACAGAATCGATTCCCCTCACCCTCCCGCGGCTTCGCCGCGGGGCCCACCCTCTCCCGCAAGGGGAGAGAGATTATCCAGGTGGCCATTTTTACCCCTATCCCCTTGCGGGAGAGGGAGGGACCCGCGAAGCGGGAGGGTGAGGGGTTCGATGCCATCTGAACGGATTCTGCTCTAGCCGGCATCTCTCATGCAGACCGTGGCCAGCGTGAGAAGTGCGGGCTAAATGTTGAGGTCGCGGACGTAGTCGAGCAGGGCCTGGCGAGCGCTTTCGTTGGCGTTGGCGGTGGCGGCGATGTCGGTGCGCAGTGCGTCGATCCGGTCCTCCTGCTCGCCCAGCTTGCCGAGATAGCGCTGATAGAGGTCGCTGTCCTGGGGCACGCTGCGGATGTTCTCGCGGATTCGCCGCTGGTCCTGGACGATCGCATCCAGGTCGGCCTCCATGGTCTTCAGCGCCGCCTCGCTGTCGACGACGGCGGCCTGGAATTCGGCCAGGCGGGCGATCGCCTGGCGCACCGCCGGCGAGATCTCCCGCGCCGCCGCGTAGTAGGCGATCTGGGCCGCCGTCAGCGACGACAGCTGGACGCGCTGGGCGACCGGCCGTTCCTCGGCGATGGTGACGATCGCGGTCTCGCCCGCCGACACGGCGCGGCGCAGCCGGTACTGGTTCGCCGTGCGTTCGATCGACCCGCGGTCGTCGGCCGGCTCGACGAGGGTCCAGCCGGGCAACCGCGGATGCTCCAGCACGACCACGCGGTCCTCGCGGGCCGCGCCGGTGATCGTGTAGGTGGACGACCGCCGGTCGGTCACGGTGACCTCCAGCACGCCGTCGACGATCTTGGCGCCGGCGGTGGTCTGGACGTCGCTGGCCTCGCGGTCGACGCCGACCTTCTGGTCGACGGCGAAGCTGACCAGCCGCCGTTCACCCGCCGGCAGCGGGCCCAGCCGGGCGTCGCCGACGAAGCTGACGTCGCCGCCCTGCGACGCCCGCTCGTACAGGGTGATGACGCCGGGCGGCAGGCCGCTGACGCCGGTGTTGGTGAGCTCGATCGACGCCAGCGGGTGGCGCGGATCGGTGGCGGGCTGGTACAGCGACAGCCGCTCCGCCGGCACCGCCCGGCTGATTATCGGCAGCAGCAGCGAATGGCCGCCGGCGACGTTCACCGGCATGGGGAAGCGGAACGCCACCTGGGTGGTCGATTCGCTGCTGGCCGCCGCCGCCATCCGGGCCAGTGGCGGCGGTGCCGGCTGCGCCGCGGCGGCGTTCTCCGTCATGTCAGCGACGAGGCCCAGTTCACCGACGATGCCCAGTCGCATCGGCCCAGATGGCATGGGCATTTCGGCGGCGCGTCCGATTGACGCGGCCCCGGCGATCTCGGTGGCGCCGGCGTCGACCGGCGGCAGCACCCGGCCCAGCACCTCGACCGGGACCTCCGGCCGGTCGACGTAATAGGCGTCGTACAGCGCCTGGCGGAAGGTCACCGGGTTGCCCGAGACCACGGTCAGCTCGATATCGCGCCAGTGCTCGCCGCTGAGGTTCTCGACCACCGCCCAGCCCTGCAGGTCGGCGCTGTCGGCGTCGGCGTCGGCGGCGATGGTCAACCGGTAGGCGGCCTTCCACAGCGGCACCTCGGTCACATAGCCGACGCGGACGGTGCGCTCGCCGGGACCCGACAGGCGGATCTCCAGCCGCCGCCGGTCGCGGGCATTGTGCTCGGCCATCGCCGCCAGCGCGGTGTTGACCTGGCCCCGCAGCTCGGGGTCGACGAACTGCAGCGTGTCGGTGTCCTCCAGGATCAGCTGGCGCAGGCCGTCGGCGGTCATCACGCTGACCCGGTTCCAGGTCACGGTGCCGCCCTCGGGCAACTGCGCCGATTCCGGCGTGACCGAGACGATGCGGCCGGCGACCTCGCGCACCCCGACCGCGCGCACCTCGGCGCCGCGCAGCGCGTTGAGCAGGGCGACCGGGTCGGACAGCGCGTCGGGGCCGAACGGCAGCTCGCGGAACACCTCGCGCAGCGGTTCGCGCCCAGGCAGGCTGATCTCGCCGATCGTGCCGCGGTGGTCGTACACCACGATGCTCTTCAAGATGTCGTCGACCTGGTCGAGCCGGACGTCGAGCGACAGCACGGCGTCGCCGGTGACCACCGCCTCGAATTCAAAGTAGCCGACGCCGCCGGTCGACAACATGACCCGGCGCAGCGCCAACTCGTCGGCGACCGCGGCGGGCTGGCCGGCCGCCACGGCGACAAGGCTCGCCAACGCGGCCACTATCAGCATTCGCGTGCGTCGAATCGGCGCTCCGGCCATATCCACCCCCTTCGGCAATGCCCGCAGACCGCCCGGCCGGCGTTGGCCGGGCGTCGACTGCCGCGCGGATGATTGTCCCGGCGTTTGGTGAAATTGCGGCAGGTCCGAGCGCCTGGCGGCCGGCCCCGCACCGCCAGCCCGCAATTCTCACGCTGGCCGCGGTCAGTGTGAGAATTGCGGGCTAGTCGTCCCCCGCCAGGCGGGCGGCCGGCGTCTCGACAATCGCCTGGAAATGGCCATAGGCCCGGTCCGCCAACGCGCGGACGTGGCCTTCCAAGTCGACCGGATCCAACCGCGCGGCCGGATCGGGAGAAACGACGCGGGCCAGCCCGTCCAGCAGGGCGACCGGGGCGGCATCTCGGTCGAACCCGCCGTCGACCGTCAGCCGCAGATAGGCCTGCAGTCGTTGCCACAACCGCAGCGCGTCGATCAGGTCGGCGGCGGCCGCCGGATCCAGCAGCGTTGCATCACCCAGACGCCGAAGCGCCGTGCACGTGTCCGGCGACAGGATATCGGGATTGGCGGCGGCGTGACGCAACTGCAGGTACTGGGCGATGAATTCGATGTCGACCAGACCGCCGCGGACGTATTTGGAGTTCCAGATGTCCTGAGTGCCGCGCTCCTTTTCGATTCGCGCGCGCATGTCGGCGACGTCGCGCAACAGCGTTTCGTCGTCACGCGGCCGGCACAGGACCTCGTGGATCGCCCGGTCGATGGCGGCCCGCAACGACGCCGGGCCGCTGATCACCCGAGCCCGAGTCAGCGCCATATGTTCCCACGTCCAGGCGCTTTCCCGTTGATACTTGACGAAGGAGTCCAGGCTCGACGCCAGCGGCCCCGACCGTCCCGACGGGCGCAGCCGCATATCGACCTCGTACAGCGGGCCCTCGGCAGTCGGTGCGGTGATCGCGCTGATCAGGCGCTGGATCAGCCGGGTGTAATACGTCGTCGGCGCCAGCGGCCGGGCGCCATCGGATTCCCGACCCTGGGGCGGCGCGTCGTAGACCATGATCAGATCGAGATCCGATCGAGTCGTCATCTCGCGGCTGCCCAACTTGCCCATGGCGATGACGGCCAGGCTCGACTCGTCGAATCCGCCGTGCCGGCGCGCGAACTCGGCGGCGACCCGGGTCTGCAGCGCCCGCAGGGCGACCTCGGCCACGTCGCTGAGGAAGGTCGCGAAGGCGCTGTCCCGGTCGATCCGGCGCAGCATCTGAACGCCGGCGCGAAACCGGTTGTCGTTGGTCCACCGCCGCACCCCGTCCAGCACCTCCTCGTAGTCGGTGGCGCCGGCCAGCAGGTCGTCCAGCTCCGCGCCGAGGGCCTCGGCGTCGGGCAGCGGGTCGAAGAATCCGGGCGTCAGCACGCAGTCCAGCTGCACCGGATTGCGCGCCAGATAGTCGGCCAGGCGGTTGGACGTGCCGAGGATCTCGGCGGTCAGGTCCAGCAGGTCGGGGTTACTGTAGAACAGTGAAAAAAGCTGGATGCCGGCCGGCAGATGGCGCAGGAACTCGTCGAACCGCGCCAGCGCGGCGTCCGGGTTCGGCGTCTTCGCCAATGCGCCAAGGATGGTCGGCGCCAGTTGATTGAGCAGGGCGCGGGCGCGCTCGCTGCGGGTCGCGCGATAGCGACCGTGCAGCCAACCCCGCGCCATCTCGATCACGCCTTGCGGGTTGGCGAACCCGAACTCGCCGATCGCCGCCACGCTGTCCGGGTCGATGTCGGTGCCGGCGAGGTTGAGGGTCGGCTGCATGCCCGTCGCGGGCGCCTCCTCAAACAGCTCGGCGTAGTGTTCCTCGACCCGCCGCAGGCTGTGGCCGAGATGGGCGCGGAAGGCGTCCGCCGACGCGTAGCCGAGAAAGACCGCGAGCGCGGCGACCCCGTCGTCGTCCTCCGGCAGGGTGTGGGTTTGCCGGTCGTCGATCATCTGAAGGCGGTGCTCGACGCGGCGCAGAAACCGGTAGCATTCGGCCAATTCCTCGGCCGTGCGCGCGCCAATCCGCCCGGCCTGGGCCAGCGCGTCGAGGGCGTCGCAGGTGCGGTCGGCGCGCAGCCGCGGGTTGCGCCCGCCGAAGATCAACTGCTGGGTCTGCGCGAAGAACTCGATCTCGCGGATGCCGCCGCGGCCGAGCTTGATGTCGTGGCCGTTGATCTTGGTCACCGCGTGGCCGCGGACGCGGTGGATCCGCCGCTTGATGTTGTGGATGTCCTGAACCGCCGCGAAGTCGAGATTGCGGCGCCAGACGAAGGGCCGCATGTGGCGCAGGAGGTCGCTGCCGGCGGCGATGTCGCCAGCGACCGGACGCGCCTTGATCATGGCCGCGCGCTCCCAATTTAATGCCATACTTTCGTAATAGCTTTCAGCCGCGGCGACCGAAACTGCCAGCGGCGTGGCGCCAGGATCGGGCCGCAGCCGCAGATCGGTTCGGAAAACGTAGCCGTCAGGGGTGCGCTCTTCCATAATGCGCACCAGATCGCGGGTCATGCGGACGAACGTCCGCGCCAATTGGTCAGGGTGGCTGGTGCGCACCCTGGCGTCGTCGTACAGGACGATCAAGTCGATATCGCTGGAATAGTTGAGTTCGCGTCCTCCCAATTTGCCCATGGCCAAAACAATCAGCCCACAACCCCGTTCCGGATCGGCGCGGTCGACCAGTTCGATCACGCCGCGCGACGCCGCTTGGCGCAGCAAGTGGCGGACTGCCAGGACGAGTGTTGTATCTGCGAACTGGCTTAACGCGCCCGTGACCGCATCCGTCGACCACCGTTCGGAGATATCCGCCAGGGCGATCAGCAGGGCGCCGCGGCGTTTGGCGCGGCGCAGCCCGGCCATCAACCGCGGCTCGGCATCCTCCTCGCCAAGGTTCGCGCTGGCGTCCTCCAGCAGCGTTCTAAAGGCACGGTCGACGCCGTCGTCGACAAGCTCGCGGACGAAGCCGATTTCGGCGAGGGCACTTTCCGTCAAATATGGGCTGTTGCCGAAGATCGCCCGCAACATGGCGACGCCACCAGGTTCGGCGGCGAGCTGCGTGGCGAAGGCGACCAAGGCCGGGTCACCGGTCTGGTTTGCCCGTTCGTGCCATCGTTCGAGCCCCAGCCGCGCCCGTTCCTGGTCGCTGGGGTCGGGCCACGCGGCGGTGATGAGCAGGAGGAACCTCGGTCTCGTGGCGGCGGTCGACACCCGCCGGTATACCGGCAGCTTCCGCCATGGGCGGGACCCGGTCAAGCGGCGCGGGGTGGCGGCGTGACCCGCCGCGTCGGCCTGATCGTTCTGGAGATCGTCGGCGTCCTCGTCGCCGGAGCGGCGGTTCTGGCCGGGATATTGTTCTGGCGTCTGTCCTCGGGACCGATCGAGGTCGGCTTCCTGACCCCCTATCTGGAGGCGGCGTTGGACGTTGGGCCGGTGCAACTGTCGATCGGCGACACGTCGATCCGCTGGAACGCGACGGACCGCACCATCGTCCTGGTTGCCACGGAAGTGCGGTTGGTCGACAAGGACGAGACTGCGGTGGCGACGATCCCGCAGGTGCAGGCTACCCTCAGCCTGCGCGATCTGGTCACTGGCGCCCTGG
>JAZFQW010000019.1:0-4819 GCA_036445335.1 Alphaproteobacteria bacterium
TGCCCGATGCGGCTGCATCGCGCCGCGGACCGCGCCTGCCCGGCGGGCCGCCGCGCGCCGTCAAATGGGTCACTATCAGCGATCTTTGGTATTACCCGTCCGCCCGCTCCGCCGCCAGTTGCGCCGCCAGGCCGTCGCGGTAGCCGGGATGGGCCAGGCGCACGCCCAGCTCGGTCTTGATGCGGGCGTTGGCGACGCGCTTGTTGTCGGCGTAGAAACTGCGTGCCATCGGCGACAGGTCGGCGGCGTCGAACGGCACCAGCGGCGGCGGCTCCACGCCCAACAGGTCGCAGGCGCAGGCCGTGACCGCGTGGCTGGGCGCCGGGTCGTCGTCGGCGCAGTTGTACGCGGCGCCCGGGTTGGGTCGGGCGATCGAGGCGGCCAGGATCGCCGCGATGTCGTCGACGTGGATGCGGTTGAACACCTGGCCCGGCTTGTCGATCCGCCGCGCGGTGCCGGCGCGCACCGCGTCGAGCGCGCTGCGCCCCGGCCCGTAGATCCCCGACAGGCGGAACAGGTGGACGCCGAGCGCGTGGTCGCGGCCGAGCGCCAGCCAGCCGCGCTCGGCCGCCAGCCGGCGCCGGCCGCGCGCGCCGGTGGGCGCCAGCGCCGCCGTCTCGTCGACCCAGCCGCCGGCGCGGTCGCCGTAGACGCCGGTCGTCGACAGGTAGCCGATCCACGCCAGTCGGGGCGACGGGTCGCCGGATACACCCGCCGGCATGGCGGATGGACCCTCCGGCGCGGAGACCAGCGCCGCGATGTCGGCGCCGTGGTGGTCCAGCACCGGGTCGCCGGCGGCGTCGGGCGGCACCGAGCTCAGCAGATGGGTGGCGCCGGCCAGCACGCCCGCGTCGTCGAGCGGCCGGCCGCGGTCGAACAGGTGCGCCTGGAGGCCCTGGTCGGCCAGGCGCGCGCGCTTGTCCTCGCCGCGGCAGGTGCCGGCGACCGCCCAGCCGTCGGCGCGCAGCCGCCGGGCCAGAGCAAGCGCGGTGTATCCCAATCCGAAACAGAACAGGCGAGGCATGGGCGGTCGGGCGCGGTTCACGGGAGTCCAGTGCGTCCGAGGCTTAAAGCACGGAGGCACGAGAGACACGAGAGAAACAATGGGAGTCGACGATTTCAGCGATCGGGTCCGGAGCCAATGGAATGGGTAGTCTCCGTACCTCCATGTCTGCGTGGTGGATACCGCGACCCCGACGCCCCATAGCGTTTCGCACCGGCGGCTTGCATTCCTCGCCGCCGGCAACGACGCTACCGGCCGCCATGAGGTTCGACCGGATCATCGCCCCCACCTTGTTGGGCGCTACGTTGTGGCTTGGCGGCCCGGCCGAGCCGGCCTTCGGCGATCCGGCCGCCGAGTACGAGACGTGCATGGCGCTGGCGCGGCGCGCGCCGGGCGAGGCGCTGGGCCGGGCCGAGGCTTGGGAGGCCGAGGGCGGCGGCAACCCGGCACGGCACTGCGCGGCGATCGCGCTGCTGCACCGCCAGGATTACCGCGCGGCGGCGATCCGGCTCGACGAGTTGGCGGCCGAGCTGGAGGCACGCGACCCGCCGCTGACTGTCGACCTGCTGGACCAGGCGGGCCGGGCCTGGCTGCTGGCCGGCGAGCCGGCGTGGGCGCGCGCCGCGCTGGACCGCGCCGTCGCGCTGAGGCCGGCCGACGCCGAGCTGTACGTTGCCCGATCCTACGCCCACGCCGCGATGGAGAGCTACGAGGCGGCGCTGGCCGACCTGGCGCGAGCCGACACGCTGGCGCCCGGGCGCGCCGAGATCCCGCTGCTGCAGGCCGCGGCGTACCGCTACGAGGGCCGCCTGGAGGAGGCGCTGGCGGCAGTCGAGCGGGCGCTGGCGCTCGACGGCGGCAACCCGCGGATCCGCCTGGAGCGCGGCAACATCCGCTGGCTGCTGGACGACCGCGAGGGCGCGCGCGAGGATTGGCGCCGGACCACCGTGCTGGCGCCGGACTCCGCCGCCGCCACCGCCGCCCGCAACAATCTCGGCCGCCAATAGCCCGCATCTCCCACACTGGCCGCACGGCCGGCCGCCGGCGGCGCCGGTCAGAAGTCCAAGTCGGCGTAGTGCGGCGGCGGCGGGGCGCCGGGGATGATGTCGGCCAGCAACGGCCGGAAGCTGGGCCGCGACTTGATCCGTGCGTACCAGTCGCGCGCCTCGGGATGGTCGTCCCATGGCACGTCGCCGATATAGTCGACCGCCGACAGATGGGCCCCGGCGGCGATGTCGGCCAGGGTGAAGTCGTCGCCGGCCAGCCAGTTGCGCTGCTCCGCCAGATAGCCGATGTAGTCGAGGTGGTAGTGGACGTTGGCCTGGCCGGCGCGGATCGCGTCGGAGTTCGGCTGGCCGAGCCCGAGAAACCGCTTCATGATCTTCTCGCCGACCAGGTTGTCGGTGACCTCGCGGGCGAACTTGCCGTCGAACCACACCAGCAGCCGGCGGGTCTCGGCACGGGCCAGCGGATCGGCGCCGATCAGCGGCCCCTCGGGATAGACCTCGTCGAGATATTCGTTGATCACCCAGGCGTCGGTCAGGGTGGTGCCGTCGGGCTCGATCAGCACCGGCACGTCGCCGGCCGGGTTGACCTTCAGGAACTCCTCGCGGCGTTCCCACACCTTCTCGACCCTGAGGTCGAACTCCAGGCCCTTTTCCGCCAGCCCGATCCGGACGATCCGGGACGGGGCGGACAACCACAAATGCAACAGCGTTCGCATGACGCCGGCACAGTACCAGCATGCGCCGCCGCGATCATGCGTCACGACGGCCTATCCCGCACTTCTCACACTGGCCACGGTCTACGCGGCGCCGGTTCGCCGCGCGACCGGTCCGGCGGCGGCAGGGTCCGGTAGTGGTAGCGGTACGCCGGCCGGAATCCCGCGCCGGCATAGAGGCGCCGCGCCGGCCGGTTGTCCGCCTCGACCTGCAGATACAACGATGGCGCCCGCCGGGCGAGCGCCCACGCGGCGAGCGCTGCGACCAGCGCCCTGGCGATGCCTGTGCGCCGGAACCGCGGCAGGGTATGGACGGCGGTGATGCCGGCCCAGCCTGCCTCCAGGACCGCCAGCGCGGCGCCCGCCGGATCACCATCTCGGGTCGCCAGGGCGAAGGCGCGCGGAGGCCGAATGCGGCCGACGATGGCGCACCGGGCGGCGATCTGGTCGGGCGCCGCCGGCGCCGGCCAACTGGCGGCGATCCAGTCGTCGCTCGGCGTGTCGCGCAAGTCAACCGCGGCGATCGAGCGCCGGACCTCGGACACGGCCGGCGCATCCGCGGTCAGGACCTGGGACACCCCCTCGCGGCGATAGCCGCGCCGCGCCAGGATGTCGTCGAGGCCCGCCGGCTCGGCCGCACGGGTCAGCTTGAGGCAGGGGGTCAGACCGCGCGCGCGATAGCGCCGCTCGACTTGGTCGATCGCCGTGTCCGGGTCGACGCCGCCGGTCCAGCGGTTCGGCAGCACCGAATTGGCGCGCCGGGTGACGCCGCGGTCGTACCCCAGGCGCCATCCGTGCAGCCGTTCGACGCGCGCCGCCGGCCAGGCGTTGGCGCCGATGTCCTCCAGTAGGCGTATCAGCGCGTCGCCAGTCGGCGTCGCGGCGACCATCGCGACCGGCCGGCCGCCTATTCGGCCGGCTGCTTCCGGGCTGCGTCCTCGTCGCGGGCGATCGGATGCTCCAGCCGGTCGGCAATCTCGATCGGCACGACCTGCCAGAAACTGCCGCGCACCAGCGGCCAGTCATTGAGCAGCTGCGCGGCGAAGCGCGACTGGGTCTGAGCGGCGTGCTGCTCGATCAAGTCGACCAGCACGGCCTCGTAGTGCTCGGTCTCGACCGGCTGGTAGACGACGCTGTCGGCGTTTAGCCGGTCGCCGAAGCTGCCGTCGGAATCGTAGACGAACGCCATGCCCCCGGTCATTCCGGCGGCGAAATTATCGCCGACTGGACCCAGGATGACTGCGGTGCCGCCGGTCATGTATTCACAGCCATTGGAGCCACAGCCCTCGACCACCACCACCGCGCCAGAATTGCGCACTGCGAACCGCTCGCCGGCCTGGCCGGCGGCGAACAGCTTGCCGGCGGTCGCGCCGTACAACACCGTGTTGCCGATGATGGTGTTTTCGTTAGACGTCAACGGGCTGGCGGTCATCGGCTTGACCACGATGGTGCCGCCCGACAGCCCCTTGCCGACATAGTCGTTGGCGTCGCCGAACACCTCCAGCTTCAACCCATGGACCGCGAACGCGCCGAGCGACTGGCCGGCCGAGCCGCGCAGCCGCACGGTGACGTGGTCCGGCTGCAGCCCGGTCATGCCGAAGCGCCGGGTGATCATCGACGACATCCGCGTGCCGATCGCCCGCATCGTGTTGCGGACATTGTAGGTGAGCTGCATCTTCTCGCCGTCCTGGAACAGCGGCCTGGCGTCTTCGATCATCCGGGCGTCCAGGGTATCGGGCACGGGGTTGCGGCCCTCCAGCGTGCAGTACATCGCCAGCTCGCCGGAATCGGCCTTGGTCAGCAGCGGGTTGAGGTCGAGGTCGTCGAGGTGGGCGGCGCCGCGGCTGACCTGGTGCAGCAACTCGGTCCGGCCGATCACTTCGTTGAGCGTGCGGCAGCCCAGCTGGGCGAGAATTTCGCGCACCTCCTCGGCCATGAAGGTGAACAGGTTGACGACCTTTTCCGGCGTCCCGGTGAACCGCTCGCGCAGCGCCGGATCCTGGGTGCAGACGCCGACCGGGCAGGTGTTGGAATGGCACTGGCGCACCATGATGCAGCCCATCGCGACCAGCGAGGCGGTGCCGACGCCGAACTCC
>JAZFQW010000020.1:0-26044 GCA_036445335.1 Alphaproteobacteria bacterium
ACCCATTTGACCGGGTTCCCTTGTCCGCTCGTCAGGCGCGGTTCGCGCCGCGTTGCCTGCGCACCGCAAGCGGAGCGCACCGCGGCGAGCGGACAAGGGAACCCGGCCTGCGGTGGCGCGCGGCGGCCCGCCGGGTGCGTTGCGCTCCGCTTGCGGTGCGCAGGCACCGCGGCGCGAACCGCGCCTGACGAGCGGACAAGGGAACCCGGTCAAATGGGTCACTATCAGCGATCCTTGGTATAAGGCAATAAAGTCGCCACAAATGCCGTCATTCTGGCGGTGTCCGGCGGGCGTCGAAAACCACACGAGATCTGCATCGCCATGTTCAGCCCATTCGAACGATGGGTCGCGTTCCGCTATCTGCGGGCACGGCGCCGCGAGGGTTTCATCTCGATCATCGCCGGCTTCTCGCTGGGCGGTATCGGGCTGGGCGTCGCCGCGCTGATCATCGTCATGTCGGTCATGAACGGTTTCCGGCAGGAACTGATCGGCACGGTGCTGGGGGTCAGCGGCCATCTCGCCGTCTACGGCCACGGCGGCCGGCTCGAACAGTACGACGACCTGGCCGAGCGGCTACGCGCGCTGGACGATGTCCTGCTGGTCGCCCCGACCGTCGACGGCGAGGCGCTGGTCACCTATGGCGGTTCGTCCACGCCGGCGGCGGTGCGCGGTGTGCGGCCGGAGGATTTCCTAACCCGGCCGTCGGTGGCCGACGATCTGCGGATCCGCGATCCGGCGGACTTCGGCGGCACCGAGGTGATCGCGATCGGCAGCCGCATGGCGCAGCGGCTCGGCGTCGATATCGGTGACGAGCTGACCCTGATCGTACCGCAGGTCAACGCTACCGCCTTCGGCAGCGTCCCCAGGATGCGCGCCTACCAGATCGCGGCGATCTTCGACGTCGGATTCTTCGAGTACGACAACCGATTCATATACATGCCGCTGGAGGCCGCGCAGATCCTGTACCGCAAGCGCGAGCAGGTGACCAAGCTGGAGATCTTCGTGGACGATCTCAACGATCTCGACGGGGCGCGGTCGGCGATACCGCCGGTGATCGCCGGGGCGGGCTGGCTGTGGGACTGGCAAAGCTCGAATTCCAGCCTGTTCACCGCGCTGCAGGTCGAGCGCAACGTGATGTTCGTGATCCTGACGCTGGTCATCCTGGTGGCGGCGTTCAACATCATCTCGGGCCTGGTGATGCTGGTGAAGGACAAGGGCCACGACATCGCCATCCTGCGGACTATGGGGGCGACCCGCGGCATGGTGCTGCGGATATTCCTGTTGACCGGCACCTCGATCGGCCTGGTCGGTACCCTGGCCGGGCTGGCGCTGGCGCTGGCGTTCGTGGAGAACATCGAGACGATCCGGCAGTGGCTGCAGTCGCTGACTGGCACGACGCTGTTCGACCCGGAGATCTATTTCCTCAGCCAACTGCCGGCCGAACTCGACTGGGGCGAGGTCGCCGCGGTCCTGGCCATTTCGATGGGCCTGTCGGTCAGTGCGACGATCTACCCGTCCTGGCGGGCCGCCCGGCTCGATCCGGTGGAGGCGCTGCGCTATGAGTGACCAGGTGGCCGCAGCCACGCCGCGTCTGGTCCTGGACAAGGTGGTCCGGTCGTTCGCCCAGGGTGGCAAACGCCTGGATGTGTTGCGCGGCGCCTCGCTGACCATCGGTGCCGGCGAGCTGGTCGCGATGGTCGGTCCCAGCGGCGCAGGGAAATCGACGCTGCTGCACATCGCCGGACTGCTGGAGCGGCCGGATGGCGGCCTGGTCACCATCGACGGCAACGCGTGCAACGGCATGCGGGACAACGCGCTGACCGAACTTCGGCGCCGAACCGTAGGATTCGTCTATCAGTTTCACCATCTGCTGCCGGAGTTCAGCGCGCTGGAGAACATCGTCCTGCCGCAGATGATTGCCACGACGCGCCGGCGTGACGCCATGGCGCGCGCTCGCGACCTGCTGGACCTGGTCGGGCTGGCCGAGCGCGCCAGTCACCGGCCGGCGCAGCTGTCTGGCGGCGAACAGCAGCGGGTGGCGCTGGTCCGGGCGCTGGCCAACGCGCCGAAGCTGCTGCTGGCCGACGAACCGACCGGAAATCTCGACCACCAAACCGCCGACGACGTATTCGACATGCTGGTGCGGCTGATCCATGACGCCGGCGTCGGCGCCCTGGTCGCGACCCACAACTTGGAGTTGGCGCGGCGCATGGACCGGATCCTGGAGCTGCGCGACGGCCTGCTGGTGCCGCACTGACTCCGAACGGTCGGTTCGTCCCCGTAATCCACAGCCGATGGCGGCGCTTTGCTGCTGACGCCGCGTGTCCACCCTGACATGATCGCGCGGCCGGTTCGAAGGCACGCCATGCCGCACGCAGAATTCGTCCATTTGCGCGTTCATTCCGCCTATTCGCTGTCGGAAGGGGCGATCAAGATTAAGGAGCTGGTCGGGCTTTGCCGCGACCGGCGGATGCCCGCCGTGGCGGTGACCGACACCTGCAACATGTTCGGCGCGCTGGAGTTCTCCCTCGCTGCGGCCGCCGAGGGCGTGCAACCGATTGTCGGAGCGGTCTTGCCGCTCGCGCGGCCGCGCGACGAGTCCGGGGCTGGCCACGGCGGCCAGCGCGACGACGCCGACCAGTTGGTACTGCTCGCCCAGGACGAGACCGGGTACCAGCATCTGATGGCGCTGCTGACCCGGACCTACCTGGGGGGCGGTCCGGGCGACGCGCCACGGATCGGCTGGGCCGACCTGGACGGGCGGAGCGATGGGCTGATCGCCTTGACCGGCGGCCCCGGCGGCCCGGTCGGCCGGCTGCTGGCCGATGGCCAGGCGGCGGCCGCGGCGGTCGCATTGACCGCTCTCAAGCGGCTGTTCCCCGATCGGCTGTATGTCGAACTCATGCGTCACGGTCTTGCGGTCGAGGACCTAATCGAGGCGGATCTGATCGAACTTGCCAATCGGCACCGGCTGCCGCTGGTCGCCACAAACGACTGCTTCTTCGCCGACGAGTCGATGTACGCGGCGCACGACGCCCTGCTGTGCATCGCCGATGGCGCCTATGTCGGCGAACAGGACCGCCGTCGGGTCACGCCGGACCATCGCTTCAAATCGGCGGAGGAGATGCGCGCGCTGTTCGCTGACCTGCCGGACGCGGTCGACAATACCCTGGTGATCGCGCGGCGCTGCCATGTCATGTCGCCTGAGCGCCGGCCGATCCTGCCGGCGTACGACGTCGCGGCGGGGCGCACCGAGGCTGAGGAACTGCGCGTCCGGGCCGAGGCGGGGCTGAGCAAGCGGCTGGTGGCGCACGTCTTCGCCGCCGACATGGGCGAGGCGGCGCGCGGCACCGCCGCACGGCCCTATGAGGAGCGACTACACTACGAGCTCGACGTCATCGGGTCGATGGGGTTCCCGGGCTATTTCCTGATCGTTGCCGACTTCATCCAATGGGCGAAGGCCAGGGGAATTCCGGTCGGCCCGGGCCGCGGCTCGGGCGCCGGCTCGGTGGTCGCCTGGGCGCTGACCATCACCGACCTTGACCCGCTGCGCTTCGGCCTGCTGTTCGAGCGCTTCCTCAATCCGGAACGGGTGTCGATGCCCGATTTCGACATCGATTTCTGCCAGGACCGGCGAGACGAGGTCATCGAGTATGTCGCGGACAAGTTCGGTCACGACCGGGTCGCCCAGATCATCACCTTCGGCAAGCTGCAGGCCCGCGCTGTGCTACGCGACGTCGGCCGAGTGCTGCAGATGCCGTACGGGCAGGTCGACCGCATCTGCAAGCTGGTGCCGAACAACCCGGCCAACCCGGTGACTCTGCAGCAAGCGATCGATGGCGAGCGGCAGCTCCAGGAGATGCAGCGCTCGGACGAAGCGGTTGCCCACCTGATCGGCATCGCGCGGAAACTGGAGGGGCTGTTCCGCCACGCCTCGACCCACGCCGCCGGCGTCGTGATCGGCGATCGGCCGCTGCAGCAGCTCGTCCCGCTCTACCGCGATCCGCGCTCGCCTATGCCGGTGACCCAATTCAACATGAAATATGTCGAGCGGGCCGGCCTGGTGAAGTTCGACTTCCTGGGGCTCAAGACCCTCACGGTCCTGGCTCGGGCGATCGAGTTGATCGGGGATAGCGGGGGCGACGGGCCGGTCGCTCTCGATTCGATCCCGCTCGACGATCCGAAGACCTACGGCATGATGGGCCAGGGCGATACAACAGGGGTGTTCCAGCTGGAAAGCGCGGGCATGCGCGACGTTCTCAAGCGCGTGAAGCCCAACCGGTTCGAAGACATCATCGCGCTGGTGGCGCTGTATCGTCCCGGGCCGATGGACAACATCCCGAAATACATCAAGGTGAAGAACGGCGAGGAGGCCCCGGACTACCTGCACCCGACCCTGCGGCCGATTCTGGAGGAAACCTTCGGGATCATGATCTACCAGGAGCAGGTGATGCAGGTCGCCCAGGAACTCGCCGGCTATTCGCTGGGCGGCGCCGATCTGTTGCGCCGGGCGATGGGCAAGAAGATCCAGGCGGAGATGGACGCCCAGAAGAAGACCTTCGTCGACGGCGCCGTTGCGCGCGGCGTGGCCCGGGCCCAGGCATCGATGATCTTCGATCAGGTCAACAAGTTCGCCGGCTATGGGTTCAACAAGTCGCACGCCGCGGCCTACGCGCTGGTCGCCTACCAGACGGCGTACCTGAAGGCGAATTACCCGGTCGAGTTCATGGCCGCGTCGATGACCCTCGACCTGGGCAACACCGACAAGCTCGCTACCTTCCGGCAGGAGCTCGATCGCCTCGGGGTGACGCTGTTGACGCCCGACATCAACCGGTCCGATCCGGTGTTCGCGGTGGAGCGGCTGGCGGACGACGGCAAGGCGATCCGCTATGCCATGGGCGCGATCAAGGGGGTCGGGGTCGAGGCAATGAAGGCCGTGGCGGCCGAGCGCGACGCCAACGGCCGCTTCGCCGACGTCTTCGACGTCGCGGCGCGGCTCGACCCGAAGACCGTCAACAAGCGGCAATGGGAGAACCTGGTGCGCGCCGGCGCCTTCGATGCGCTGAACGACAACCGCGCGCAACTCCTGGCCGGCGTCGACACGCTGGTCCGCCGTGGCCACGCCGCGGCGGCGGAACGGCAAAGCGGTCAGTCGAGCCTATTCGGTGGTGACGGCGCGACAGCGGCCTTGACCGCGCCGGCGCTGCCGGCGGTGGACGAATGGGACTTGATGGAACGACTGAAGCAGGAGCACGACGCGATCGGCTTCTATCTGTCGGCGCATCCACTCAGCGGCTTCAACACCGCGCGGGTAGGTGCGGTGCCCGCCGCCGATATCGGGCCGCGACTGCACGCGGGCGCCACCACGATCAAGATGGCCGGCATCGTCATGGCCAAGCGCGAGACGTCGACCCGGTCCGGCAACCGCATGGCCTTCGTCACGCTGTCGGATACCAGCGGGGTCTACGAGGTCACGCTGTTCGCCGAGGTGCTGGTGAAGGCCGCACCGCTGCTGGAGGGCGGCATGCTCGTCCTGTTGCGCGTGGAACTCCAGCAGAACGGCGACACGCCTCGGCTCACCTGCCATGACATCGAGCCGCTGGACCAGGCGGTGGCCAGGGCCAGCGTCCGGCTGAAGGTCTATCTAGACAGTGAGCGCGCGGTCGGGCCGCTGCAGTCCACACTGGCGCGCGAGGGCCCCGGGCGAGGACAGATCAGGGTGCTGGTGCCCATAGGCACCGGCCGCGAGGCCGAGATAGCCTTGCCCCAGGCCTACGCGGTGACCGCCAAGGGGCGGGCCGCCCTCAAGGCGATCCCCGGCGTCGTCGACGTGCAGGAAATCTGATCCTGGCCCGCATCTCTCACACTGGCCGCGCAGACCGCGGCCAGTGTGAGAGATGCGGGCTAGCCGATCGCGGGAGGGCGAATGGGCACGGCGCTTGCCAAAACCGTTCGGGCGGGCTATCTACCCGCCGTCGATTGACAACACACACGCGGGCATCGCGGTCTGCCCCGAAACGGCGGGTCGCTCCGGTGTCTGTCTGCGTTTCCGGCCTCGGCCGGAGCTCAGGCCGACGAACGCCCGCGGCGGACCAACCGGAAAAGGACCGACCGATGGCGACACCGACGTTTACCATGCGCCAGCTTCTGGAGAGCGGCGTGCATTTCGGCCACCACACCAGGCGCTGGAACCCCAAGATGGACCAGTACATCTTCGGGATCCGGAACGGCGTCCACATCATCGACTTGCAACAGACGGTGCCCATGCTGCACCGCGCGCTCGACGCGGCGCGCGAAGTGGTCGCCAGCGGCGGCCGCGTGCTGTTCGTCGGCACCAAGCGGCAGGCGCAGGACAAGATCGCCGACGGCGCCAAGCGTTGCGGCCAGTATTTCGTCAACCATCGCTGGCTCGGCGGTATGCTGACCAACTGGAAGACCATCTCGCGGTCGATCAAGCGGCTGAAGGAGATGGACGAGTTGCTGTCGGCGTCGGAATCGGGGCTGACCAAGAAGGAGATGCTGGGCCTGACCCGCGAGCGCGACAAGCTGGACAGGGCGCTGGGCGGCATCCGCGACATGGGCGGACTGCCCGACATCCTGTTCATTGTCGACACCAACAAAGAGGCGATCGCCATCCTCGAGGCGCGCAAGCTCGGCATCCCGGTAATCGCGATAATCGACAGCAATTCCGATCCGGACGGCATCGCGTACCCGATCCCGGGCAACGACGATGCGCTGCGGGCGATCGCGCTGTATTGCGAGCTGATGGCGTCGTCGGTGCTGTCTGGCATCGAGGCGGAGATGATCGCCTCAGGCTCCGACATCGGCGAAAGCGAGGCGCCGGCCGGAGAGACGCTGCCGGCGGAAAGCGCAGGGGACCCTGAGGCCACGGCCGAGGTGACGCCGGCGGCGGACGCGGAGGCGAAGCCGGCGGCGGACGACGAGACGACGTCGGCGGCGGACGACGAGACGATGCCGGCGGCGGACGCCGAGGCGACGCCGGCGGCGGACGACGAGACGACGCCTGCGGCGGACGACGAGACGATGGCGGCGGCGGACGCCGAGGCGACGCCGGCGAAGGACGACGAGGCGACGCCGGCGAAGGACGACGAGGCGACGCTTGCGGACGACGAGGCGGCGCCTGCGGCCGACGGCGAGCCGAGCGACGCTGCGGCCGCCGATCTGGCGGCGCGGCCGGCCGCCACCGGCTGACGCCACAATTTCACCTTGTGGCGGCACCGCTGCCGCCCGAATCGGATACTATTGCAGTCGCGTGAGCCGCGCTGCAGGGGCGACGAGGACGACATGTTGGAAATAACCGCTGCGCTGGTCAAAGAGCTTCGCGACAAGACCAGCGCCGGCATGATGGATTGCAAGAAGGCGCTGGTGGAAAGCGACGGCGACCTGAATGCCGCCACCGACTGGCTGCGCAAGAAGGGTATCGCTGCGGCGACCAAGAAGTCCGGGCGCACTGCCTCGCAGGGGCTCGTCGGCGTCGCCGTGGCGGGCAGGATGGGTGCCATCGTCGAGGTCAATTCCGAGACCGACTTCGTCCCCCTCAACCCGGAATTCCAACGCTTCGTAACCACGCTTGCCGGTGTGGCGCTGGAGCTCGGCGGTGACGTCGAGACGCTCAGGGCGGCGTCCTATCCCGGCACCGGCCAGGCAGTCGCCGACGAGCTGACCGACCTGATCGCCAAGATCCGCGAGAATATGACGCTTCGTCGCGCCGGCAGGCTGGAGGTCGGCGCCGGTGTGGTGGCGCGCTATGTGCACGGCCCAGTGGCGACCGACCTCGGGAAGATCGGTGTGCTGGTGGCGCTCGAGTCCCCCGGCGACGCAGCCAAGCTGGAGGCGCTGGGCAAACAATTGGCGATGCACGTCGCCGCGGCGCGGCCCGAGGTGGTCTCCGTCGATCAGGTCGATCCGGCGGCGCTCGACCACGAGCGCGCGGTGCTGGCCGAGCAAGCCCGCGTCGGCGGCAAGCCGGAAGACATCGTCCAGAAGATCGTCGAGGGGCGGCTGCGCAAATACTACGAGGACGTGGTTCTGCTGGAGCAGGTCTGGGTGATCGACGGCGAGAGCCGGGTCAATCAGGCGATCGAGGTGGCGGCAACGGAGATCGGCGCGCCGATCGCGGTCGCCGGGTTCATCCGCTTTGCGCTGGGAGAGGGCGTTGATTCGCAGCCGACCGATTTCGCCGCCGAGGTCGCCGCGACCCTGGCGGACTGACGGCGGCCGCGGCGCCGCGACCGTGAGCGCGCCGCTGTGACCGTGGAGGAAACGATGTCGTCCGCGTCGCTCTATCATCGGGTCCTGCTGAAGATTTCGGGCGAGGCGCTGATGGGCGGCCGGAAATACGGCATCGATCCCGAGACCGTCGACCGTATTGCAGGCGAGGTGGCACAGGTCGCGGCGCTGGGCGCCCAGGTCTGCCTGGTGGTCGGCGCCGGCAACATATTTCGCGGCATGGCCGGCGCCGCCAACGGCATGGAGCGCACGACCGCCGACTATATGGGCATGCTGGCCACGGTAATGAACGCCCTGGCGTTGCAGGCCGCGTGCGAGAAGGCGGGCTTGCACACCAGAGTGCAATCGGCGATCCCGATGGACACCGTCTGCGAGCCCTACATCCGCCGCCGTGCGGTACGGCACATGGAAAAGGGCAGGGTGGTCATCTTCGCCGCTGGTTCCGGCAACCCGTTCTTCACCACCGACACCGCGGCGGCGCTGCGTGCGTCGGAGATGGAATGTGATGCACTGCTGAAGGGCACCAAAGTGGACGGCGTCTACACCGCCGATCCGCGGGAAGTCCCGGACGCCAAGCGCTACGAACGGTTGACCTACCTGCAGGTGCTGTCAAACGATCTGCGCGTGATGGACCACTCGGCGATTTCGCTGGCGCGCGAAAACAGCATACCGATATTGGTGTTTTCGATCCTCAAGGCCGGGGCCTTCGCAGAGGCCGTCACCGGTCGTGGGCAACACACGATCATAAGCGAGGAGGACTGACCATGGCCGCCCTCGATATGAAGGACCTGAACCGGCGCATGGACGGCGCGGTCAGCGTCCTGGGCAGCGAATTCGCCGGATTGCGTACCGGCCGGGCGTCGCCCAGCCTGCTCGAGCCGATCACCGTGGAGGCCTATGGCACGCAGATGCCGCTGCCCCAGGTCGGCACGATCGGCGTGCCGGAGCCGCGCATGCTGACCGTTCAGGTCTGGGACAACGGCCTGGTCAAGGCGGTGGAAAGGGCGATTCTGGAGTCCGGGTTGGGGCTGAACCCGCAGCCCGACGGGGCGCTTATCCGGGTGCCGATCCCCGAGCTCAACGAAGAGCGTCGGCGCGAGCTGACCAAGATCGCCGGCAAATACACCGAACAGGCCCGCGTCGCCGTGCGCAACGTCCGCCGCGACGGCATGGACACGCTGAAGCATATGGAGAAGGACGGCGAAATATCCCAGGACGAGCACAAATCGTCGGCCACCGAGATCCAGGAGATGACCGACGCCCATGTCGCGCGCATCGACGAAGCGCTGGCCGCTAAAGAAGAAGAAATCATGCAGGTTTGACCGCCGCTCATGCCCGGCATTATTTCCGAACCCCCGCCGCTGCCGCCAACCCATATCGCGATTATCATGGATGGCAACGGCCGATGGGCACGCGCCCGCGGTCTGCCGCGAACCCTGGGCCATCACCGCGGCGTCGAGGCGGTCCGGCGCGCCGTGGAGTCGGCGGTCGAGCTGGGCATCGGCCACCTCACCCTGTTCGGGTTCTCCACCGAGAACTGGAGTCGGCCCGAGGACGAGGTGAGCGAGCTGATGGGGCTGCTGCGCAAGTATCTGCGCAGCGAAATCGCCGAGCTACACAAGAACGGCGTGCGGCTGCGGGTGATCGGCGATCGCACGCGCCTGGCGCCCGATATCATCGATCTGATCGGCAATGCCGAGACCCTGACCCGCGGCAACCACACCCTGCACCTGACCGTGGCCTTGAGCTATGGCGCGCGCCAGGAGATCACCGCGGCCGCGCGGCAGCTGGCCGAGGAGGTGCGCAATGGTGTGCTGGCGCTCTCGGATCTGGACCTGGACGCCGTTTCGGCCCGGTTGTTCACCCGCGAACTGCCGGACCCGGACCTGATCATCCGGACCAGCGGCGAGAAACGCATCAGCAATTTCCTGTTGTGGCAGGCCGCCTATGCCGAACTCGTTTTCGTCGACACCCTATGGCCGGACTTCGACCGCGCCGACCTGGAGCGGGCGATCGGTGAGTATCAACGGCGCGAACGACGCTATGGCGTCTCTGTCGGCTGACAGCCCGCCAGGCAACCTGCTCGTTCGCACCCTGTCCGCACTGGTCCTGGGGCCGCTGGTCATCGCGGTCATCTATCTCGGCGGCGCCGCGTTCGCGCTGCTGCTGGCGGCGACGGGGTTCGTCGCACTGCGCGAGTGGTTCCATTTGGTTGGTGCCGGCGGCCGGGACATCGTGCTGGAGTTGTCGTTCGGCGCGCTGGTGGCAACGCTGGTCGTGGTCGTGGCCGCCGGCGTCGTCGACGCACTGGTCGTCCTGGCGGCGCTGGCGGCGGCACTGGCCGCCGTGGTCTCGGGCGCGGGGTACGCCAATCGCGGCATGGTCGCGCTGGGACTGCCCTATATCGGGCTGCCGGTCGCGGTGCTGTTGTGGCTTCGTGGCCAGCCCGAGGCCGGGTTCGGTATGGTGCTGTGGCTCTTCCTGATCGTCTGGGCGACCGATATCGGCGGATATGCCGCCGGGCGGACGATCGGTGGACCGAAACTGGCGCCGGTGATCAGCCCAAAGAAGACCTGGGCCGGGCTGGCCGGGGCGGTCGCCGCGGCGGCGCTGATCGGTGGCATCGCCGCCGCGGTCCTCGGCGCCGCGTCGCCGCTCTGGGCGGCGGCACTGGCGGCCGCCCTGGCCGTCGTCGCTCAAATGGGCGACCTGGCGGAGTCCGCGGTCAAGCGCCGCTTCCACGCCAAGGACAGCGGCGCGCTGATTCCCGGTCACGGTGGCATTCTCGACCGGATCGACGGGTTGCTGGCGGCGGCGCCGATGCTGGCGCTGTTCCACGCGACCCTGGGGGGTGCGATCGGATGGTGGTGAACGTGATTGAACCGCCGCCGCGCCGAGTGACCCTACTGGGGTCCACCGGGTCGGTCGGCGGCAACACCGTCGACTTGGTCAAACGGGTGCCTGTGCGGTTCACGGTCGAGGCGCCGACGGTGCACCGCAACGTCTACCGAGTGGCGCGAATACCCTTAGGGCCCCTGGAAAGCCTGGCCCAGGTACACGACATAGACAGCGAGGCCCGACGGTGCGCGATCAGTCTTCTGTAAAGCAATTCGTGGTAAAAGCGAACCGGCCCGAACAACCCATACAAGGATAATCCATGGCGTTTCTCGATGCTATCTGGACCTACGTCGTCCCCTTCCTGGTCGTCCTGACGGTGTTGGTCTTCGTGCACGAGCTGGGCCACTATCTGGTGGCGCGGCGCAATGGAGTGCGGGTGGAGGTCTTCTCGATCGGGTTCGGGCGGGAGCTGTTCGGGTTCACCGACCGGGCCGGGACCCGCTGGAAATTCAGCGCCATCCCACTCGGCGGGTACGTCAAGATGTTCGGCGACGCCAACGCCGCGTCGATGCCCGGTGACGAGCTGCCGGGACTGACCGAGGACGAAAAGGCGGAATCGTTCCACCACAAGCGCCTCGGCCAGCGTGTCGCCATCGTCGCCGCCGGACCGATCGCGAATTTCCTGTTCGCGATGGTCGCGCTGGCATTCCTGTTCGCCACGGCGGGTCATCCGTTCGACCCGCCGCCATGGGTGGGTGCCGTCACGCCGGGCAGCCCGGCCGAGGCGGCCGGGATCCTGCCGGGGGACACGATCGTGGCCATCGACGGCCAGCCGGTCGGGCGGTTCGGCGATCTGGTCGGGCTGGTGCAGTCCGGCGACGGCGCTCCGATATCCGTCGACCTGCGTCACGACGGAACCACCGTGACGTTGACGTTGACCCCGCAGATGACCACGGTCACCAATGCCGACGGCGTGGACGTCCAGGTGCCGCGGATCGGTGTCGTCGTCGATAGCGGACCTTACGGATTGCTGCGCTCGGTCCGTCTCGGCGTCACCGAGACGGTGTGGTGGACGGCGTTCACGCTGCGGACGCTGGGTGAGATCATCGTCGGCGATCGCGGCAGAGAAGATCTCGGCGGACCGATCATGATCGCCCAGATTTCCGGCCAAGTGGCGCAAATCGGGTGGGTCGCCACGGTGTGGTTCATGGCGGTCCTGTCGATCAATCTCGGTCTGATCAACCTGTTCCCCGTGCCGATGCTGGATGGCGGGCACCTGCTGTACTATGCCGCCGAGGCGGTACGTGGCCGGCCGCTCGGCGAGCGCGCGCAAGAATATGGTTTTCGCATTGGGCTGGTTTTGGTATTAACGCTAATGGTGTTCGCCACTTGGAACGATCTTGAGCGACTGCAGGTCGTTGCCTTCCTAAAAGAGCTGATCTTTTAATCATGGGCGGGGCTGCCCGGGGGATGACTTGCGGCACTTCACGTGGCGATGGGGGCGCGTCGGAGCGTCGATTTGGATTTCGTTCCTGATACTATTGGCGCCGACGGCGACCATTGCCCAGACGCCTGCCGGCGATGTCATCCAGACCATAATCGTTGAAGGCGTCCAGCGGATCGAACCGGCCACGGTGCGCTCGTACCTGACGATCCGCGCCGGCGACCCGTTCGATCAGGAGGAGATCGACGACTCGCTGAAGAGCCTGTTCGCCACCGGACTGTTCGCGGATGTCGTGCTGCGCCGGCAGGGGTCCGCCCTGGTCATCTCGGTGGTCGAAAACCCGATCATCAATCGCATCGCGTTCGAGGGCAATCGGCGGATCGACGACGAAGTCCTGCAGGCCGAAGTGCAGTTGCGCCCGCGTGTGGTCTATACCCGCACCCGCGTTCAGAACGATGTCGCTCGCATCCTCGAGGTGTACCGTCGCAGCGGCCGTTTCGCGGCGACCGTCGAACCCAAGGTGATCCAGCTCGAGCAGAACCGTGTCGACCTGATCTTCGAAGTCGACGAAGGGCCGTCGACCGGAATCCAGCGGATAAGCTTTATCGGCAACCGGGCGTTCAGTGACTCCAGTCTGCGCGGCGAGATTCAGACCGAGGAAACTCGCTTTTACGACTTTCTAAGCGCCAACGACACCTACGACCCGGACCGCCTGGCGTTCGATCGCGAACTGCTGCGGCGGTTCTATTTGAAGGAGGGCTATGCCGACTTTCGCGTCGTGTCCGCCGTGGCGGAGCTGACGCCCGACCGAGAGAAGTTCTTCATCACCTTCACGATCGAGGAGGGCGAGCGGTACCGGTTCGGCACCATCGACATTACGTCGCGGCTCCCGGAACTGGACGTCGGCACGCTGTTCGCCGAGGTCACAAGCGAAGAGGGCGACTGGTACTCCAGTGAAGTCGTGGAGGAGACTATCGCCAACCTGACCAACGCCGTCGCCGACCGGCAGTACGCCTTCGTCGACGTCCGCCCCGCGGTCACGCGGTCGCGCGAGGAGCGGCTGATCAACCTCACCTACGAGATCAACGAGGGCCCGCGGGTGTTCGTCGAGCGGATCGATGTCACCGGCAACGTCCGGACCGTCGACCGGGTCATACGGCGAGAGATGCAGCTGGTCGAGGGCGATCCGTTCAACGCGTCGAACCTGCGCCGGTCGGAGGCCCGGATCAACAATCTCGGCTTCTTCGAGCGGGTCGAGGTGTCCCAGCAGCTCGGCTCGACGCCCGACCAGACGGTCATCGTCGTCGACGTGGATGAACGGTCGACCGGCGAGCTGTCGCTGGGCGCGGGGTTCTCCACCACCGAGGGCGCTCTGGCCAATATCAGCCTGCGCGAGCGCAATCTGCTCGGCCGCGGCCAGGACCTGCGAATTTCGGCAACCGTCAGCGGCACGACCACCCAATTCGACCTCAGCTTCACCGAACCCTATTTCCTGGAGAAGGATCTGTCGGCGGGTGTTGACCTGTTTGCGATCACGACCGACAACCAGGATGAAAGCTCGTTCGACGAATCGTCCATCGGATTCGGCTTTCGCGTCGGCTATCCACTCACCGACCGGTTGCGCCAGACGCTGCGGTATCAGTTGGAGAACCGTGAGATCGAGAACGTGGGGAGCGATGCCTCGCGGTTCATCCGGGAACAGGAGGGCGAGACTCTCACATCGCTGGTCGGACAACGGCTCGTGTATGACCGGCTCGACAGCCGGATCAATCCCAGCGAGGGCTTTCTGCTGGAGCTAAGCAACGACCTGGCCGGATTGGGCGGAGATGCCCAATACTTGCAAACCACCGCCGGCGGCAGCATCTTTTTCCCGTTGTTTGGCGAAACGGTGCTGACGGTCAGCACGGAGGGCGGCTATATCTTCGGCTTCGACGAGGATGTCAGGATCAACGACCGCTTCTTCATCGGCGGCAACCGGATGCGCGGTTTCGAACGTTCGGGCATCGGCCCGCGCGATGCCGACACCGACGACGCACTGGGCGGGAACGTCTTTGCGCTCGGCACCATCGAGCTTGCGTTTCCGCTGGGCCTGCCGGAGGAGTTCGGCATACGCGGCCGCGCCTTCACCGATGTCGGGACCCTGTTCGACGTCGATGCCGACGGGCCGGAGGTGCTGGACGAGGCGTCGCCGCGCGTGTCGGTCGGTGTGGGGCTGTCCTGGACGTCGCCGCTCGGGCCGATCCGCATCGACCTGGGGTTCCCTGTCGTCAGCGAGGACTTCGACAAGGAAGAAGTGTTCCGCTTCAGTTTCGGCACGAGCTTCTGAACGATGACATGTCGGCGGTTCGCGATCGCGGCTGTGGCCGCCATTTTGGCACTGCATCCGGCGTTGCGGTCCGTAGCCGCGGACCCGCAGCCGCCGGTGATCATCGTCGTCGATTTTCAGAAGATCGTGCGCGAATCGGCCGCGGCCGCCGCGGTTCAGGCGCAGATCGACGAGCTGCGCAACGCCTATCAGGAGGAGTTCGGCGTGATCGAGGACGAACTTCGCGGCATCGAGTCACAGCTCACCGAACTGCGCGCCACGGTGACCGACGACGAGTTCGTGCAGCGCCGGCGTGACTTCGAGCTGCAGGTGACCGAGGCCCAGCGCCGGGCGCAGTATCGTCGCGCGGCGATGGACCGGGCGCTCGACGACGCCATGGATCGCGTTCAGGAGACGCTGTTGGAGGTGATCGAGGGGATCGCCGAGCAGCAAGGCGCCAACCTGGTCATCAACCGCACCCAACTGGTCCTCGCCAACCAGGCCCTGGACTTCACCACCGAGGCACTGGCCGAGTTGAATCAGCAGCTGCCCTTCGTCAATGTCGTGGTTCCGGAACAATAGGCGCCGGGGAGCGGAAGGGGTACCCGATGACCGACCCGAGATTCTTCAATAACGCGGGGCCGTTTTCGCTCGCCGCGCTGGCCGAGCTTTCCGGCGCCGAGCTGGCGGCCGCCGCCGACGGCGATCGCATGATCGTCGATGTCGCGCCGCTGGACGGCGCCGGACCCGATCAGCTGAGCTTCCTGGACAACAATAAGTATCTCGACGCCTTCGTGGCCTGCCGGGCAGGCGCCTGCGTCGTCTCGCCGGCGCTGGCCGGCCGCGCTCCGGCCGCCATGGCGCTGCTGCTGAACGACGCGCCCTATAAGGCCTATGCCAGAATCGCCCGCGCCTTCTACCCGCCGTCCGCGACCGGTGCCCGGCGCGGGGACCACGTCAGCGTCGACCCCACCGCGACGATCGCCGACGATGTCGAGATCAGCGCCGGTGCGGTGGTGGCGGCGCGGGCGGAGATCGGCGCGCGCAGCCGGATCGGCCCCAACGCGGTGATCGGCGAGGGCGTCGTGCTGGGCGAGGACACCACGGTCGGCGCGTGCGCGTCGCTCAGCCACTGTCTGGTCGGCGACCGGGTCAGGATATTCCCCGGCGTGCGGATCGGTCAGGACGGGTTCGGCTATGCCATGGATCCGGCCGGACATGTCCCGGTGCCGCAGCTCGGCCGCGTGATCATCGAGGATGACGTCGAGATCGGCGCCAATTCGGCGATCGATCGCGGGGCCGGCCCGGACACCGTGCTGAGGCGCGGGTGCGTGATTGATAATTTGGTGCAGATCGGGCACAACGTCGAAATTGGGGCCGGGTCTGTCATTGTTTCGCAAACCGGCATATCCGGGAGCACCAAGCTGGGAAAGCTGGTCGTGTTGGCCGGTCAGTCGGGACTTACAGGACATCTAAACATCGGCGACGGCGCCAGGGTGGGCGCCCAGTCAGGGGTCATGCGGGATGTTCCGCCGGGCGAAGACGTCATTGGCTCGCCCGCCATGCCGAGCCGACAATATTGGCGGCGCTACGCCAGGCTAGCGAGGCTGAGTGCGGGGAAGGGCGAATAGACTATGGACGTGACACCGACCGGCGAGGTGGTCGCCGAACTCGATATCCTGCGCGTCATGGAGCTGATACCGCACCGCTATCCGCTGCTGATGGTCGATCGCGTGCTGGATCTGGTGCCCAACGTCAGCGCCACGGGGATTAAGAACGTCACTATCAACGAGGCCGTCTTCCAAGGGCACTTTCCGCGGCGGCCGGTGATGCCGGGTGTACTGATCGTCGAATCGATGGCGCAGACTGCGGCAGTCCTGGTCGTGCACACGCTGGGCGAGCGGGCCCACGGAAAGCTGGTCTATTTCATGTCGATCGACCACGCGCGGTTTCGCCGCCCCATCACCCCGGGCGACAGCATGCGGGTCTATGTGAGCAAATTGCACAAGCGGCGAAACGTCTGGAAATTCGCGGGCGAGGCGAGGGTCGACGACAAGCTGTGCGCCGACGCGACCTTTGCCGCGATGATCATGGATCAATAATGGCTGCATCCATCCATCCGACGGCGGTGGTCGACCCGGCGGCGACGCTGGGCGACGGCGTGGCGATCGGTCCGCTCAGCGTGGTCGGGCCAAACGTTGAGCTTGGCGATGGCGTCACCCTCCATTCGCACGTGGTGGTCGAGGGCCGTTCGCGCATCGGCGACGGCACGACGATCTTCCCCTTCGCCTCGGTCGGGCACATCCCGCAGGACCTGAAATTCGGCGGCGAGACATCGCGGCTGTTGGTCGGCAAGGGCTGCACGATCCGCGAGCACGTCACCATGTCGCCGGGCACCAAGGGCGGCGGCATGGTCACCAGGGTCGGCGACCACTGCCTGTTCATGGTCGGTGCCCATGTGGCGCACGATTGCATCATCGGCAACCACGTCATCCTGGTGAACAGCGCCACCTTGGGTGGCCATGTCGAGATCGGCGACCACGCCTTCCTGGGCGGTCTGTGCGCGGTCCAGCAATTCGTCCGGATCGGCGAACATTCCTTCGTCGGCGGCATGACGGGCGTCGAGCAGGACGTCATCCCGTACGGCATGGTGGTCGGGGAACGCGGCCATCTCTGCGGACTCAACCTGCGCGGACTGAGGCGGCGCGGCTTCGAGCGAAGCGATATCAATGCGATGAGAAGCGCATACCGGACATTGTTCGGCGGCGAGGGCGAGATGGCCGAGCGCATAGAAGCGGTGGCGGCGGAATTTGGCGAATCCGGCCCGGTCGGCCAGCTGATCGGATTCCTGCGCGACACCAGCGGCCGCAGCGTGCTCAAGCCCAAGCTGGCAGACGCGGCGTGATCGATCCCGCGACGACGCCGGCGGCCGTGGAGCGATCCGCACGGAATGCCAAGTTGGGCATTCTGGCTGGCGGCGGACCGCTGCCGCGCAAACTGGCGAGGACCTGCCTGGAGTCCGGCCGCGACGTCTTCATGATTGCCTTCACCGGCCATACCGACATAGCGACTCCCGAAGGCGTGCCCCATGTATGGGTGCGCCTGGGCGCGGTCGGCAAGGCCATTGACCGTCTCCGCCGCGAGGGCGTATCGGACCTCTGCATGATCGGGCTGGTGCGCCGGCCGTCGCTTCGCGAACTGATGCCCGATGCGCGCGGCACCAGGCTGGCGGCGCGAGTCGGGCTCAACGCCCGGGGCGACGACTCGGTGTTGCAGGCTTTGAACCGCGCACTTGCGGACGAGGGGTTCCGCGTGGTCGGAGTGCATGAACTGCTGGACGATCTGCTGGCCAGGCCCGGTCTACTGAGCGAACGGGCGCCGGATCGGCAGGATCACACCGACATCGCCAGGGCGCTGGACGTCGCGCGCGCGATCGGCGCGCTCGATGTCGGCCAGGGCGCGGTCGTGCAGCAAGGCGTGGTGTTGGCCGTCGAGGCGGCGGAAGGGACAGATGCCATGCTCGACCGCTGCGCCGGACTGCGCCGGGACGGCGGTGGCGGCGTGCTGGTGAAGGTACGGAAGCCGCAGCAGGACAACCGTGTCGATCTTCCGACGATCGGTGTCACGACCGTCGAGCGGGCGGCCGCCGCCGGTCTGAGCGGGATCGCCGTCGAGGCGGGTGGCGCGCTGATCCATGACTCCGCCGCGGTTGCCGAGACGGCCAACCGGCTCGGTCTGTTCGTCCTGTGCTTCGAAATCGCCAGCTGACGTGACCGATCCCGTCATTTTCCTGGTTGCGGGCGAGCCGTCCGGCGACCTGATCGGGGCCCGGCTGATGAAGGCGCTGAAACAGCGGACCGGCGGTTCCGTGCGGTTCGCCGGCGTCGGCGGCGAGCGCATGGAGGAGGAGGGGCTGACCAGCCTGTTTCCGATGGCGGAGCTGACCGTCATGGGGCTCGCCGAGGTCGTGCCGAAACTGTTCCGTATCCTCGGCCGGTTGCGCCAGACGGCCCGGGCGGCGACGGCGATCGCTCCCCAGGCGGTGGTCACCATCGACGCGCCGGGGTTCAGCCTTCGCCTGGACCGCAGGCTGGCCGGCCAGGGGATCCCTTTGATCCACTTCGTGGCGCCGCAGGTCTGGGCCTGGAATCCGGGCCGAGCCGGCAAGATCGCCCGGTATCTCGACCACCTCCTGGTGCTTCTCCCGTTCGAACCGCCGTATTTCGAGCGCGAAGGGCTGGCCTGCACGTTCACCGGCCATCCTATCGTCGAAAACGGCGCCAGCCGCGGCAATGGCGAGCGCTTTCGCGCCGCCCACGGGATCGCCGGCGACACCCCGCTGCTGTGCGTGCTGCCGGGCAGCCGGAAGGCCGAAGTGCGCCGACTGATGCCGATTTTCGCCCAGACAGTGGCGCGTCTGGCGGCCGACCGGCCGGGGCTGAGGGTCGTCGTGCCGACGCTGCCTTCGGTGGCCGGCCAAGTCCGCAGCGCCGCCCGGGATTGGCCGGCGCCGGCCGTCGTCATCGTCGGCGATCGCGAGAAATACGATGCCTTCGACGCCTGTCAGGCCGGCCTGGCGGCGTCGGGGACGATCACGTTGGAACTGGCGTTGGCCGGGCTGCCGACGGTGATCGCCTACAAAGTAAATCCCTTGACCGGCTGGATTGGCCGCCGACTGTTGACCGTTCGGTATTTCAACCTCGTCAACCTCATTCTCGACCGGTCCGTCATTCCGGAGTTCATCCAGGGCGATTGCCGGGCGGACCTGTTGCAGGCGGCCGTCGGTCAGTTGCTGGACGATCCGGCGGCGGCCGAGGCCCAGCGTCGCGCCGCGACGGAGGTGACCCGGCAGATCGGCCTCGGAGGACCGTCGCCCAGCGTGCGCGCCGCCGACGCCGTGCTGCGCGTAATCGCTGAGAAGGCGTGACCACAGTCCGCGACAGGGGTGAGAATTGCGGGTTAACCCAGCAGGGCGAGGCCCGCGGCGATGACCGCCACCACCAGAACAATCGCCAGCGGCCGGCGCCAGGGAGCAGTGAACCGGGAGATGTTGTCGTTGACGGCCGGCGGTACCGGACGGGTCTTTGGTTGCCCGGCAAATCGGCCCGTGACGCGGGTGTGGCGGCCCGATCTGGCCGCCGGTCGGTGGTTGCCGTTAGCCACGCTGGTCCAGCGGCACGTAGGGCCGCATGCGCTCGCCGCGATAGCGTTGTCGCGGCCGGCCGATCTTCTGCACCGGGTCCTCGATCATTTCCTTCCACTGCGCGATCCAGCCGACGGTGCGGGCCAGCGCGAACAGGACGGTGAACATGCTGGACGGAAAGCCCATCGCGCGCAGGATGATGCCGGAATAGAAGTCGACATTGGGATAGAGCTTCTTTTCGACGAAATAGTCGTCCTCCAGGGCGATGCGCTCCAGTTCCATCGCCAGGTCCAAGAGCGGCTCGTCCTCGATCCCCAGCTCCTCCAACACTTCGTAGCAGGTCTTGCGCATCACCTTGGCGCGCGGGTCGTAGTTCTTGTAGACCCGGTGGCCGAAGCCCATCAGGCGGAACGGATCGTCGTGGTCCTTCGCCCGTTTGACGTAATCCGCGACCCGGTCCTTCGAGCCGATCTCGTTCAGCATGTTCAGCACCGCCTCGTTGGCGCCTCCGTGGGCGGGGCCCCACAGCGAGGCGATGCCAGCGGCGATGCAGGCGAACGGGTTGGCTCCGGACGACCCTGCCAGGCGCACCGTCGAGGTCGACGCGTTCTGCTCGTGATCGGCGTGCAGGATGAAGATGCGGTCCATCGCCCGCGCCAGGACCGGATTGATCTGGTACTCCTCGGCCGGCACCGCGAATGTCATGTTGAGGAAGTTGGCGGCGTAATCCAGATCGTTGCGCGGACACACGAAGGGCTGGCCGATCGAATATTTGTACGCCATGGCTGCGATGGTCGGCATCTTGGCGATCAACCGGTGCGAGGCGATCACCCGCTGCACCGGGTCGTGGATGTCGGTGCTGTCGTGGTAGAACGACGACAGCGCCCCAACCACGCCGACCATGATCGCCATCGGATGGGCGTCGCGGCGGAACCCGCGGTAGAACTGGTTGAGCTGTTCATGGACCATCGTGTGCAACGTGATGGTCTTCACAAATTTCTCATGCTGCTCTGCATCGGGCAGGTCGCCGTGCAACAGCAGATAGCAAACCTCCATGAAATCGCTGTGTTCGGCCAGATCGTCGATGGCATAGCCGCGATGCAGCAGCACCCCGGCATCGCCGTCGATGTAGGTGATCCGGCTGTCGCACGACGCGGTCGAGGTGTAGCCCGGATCGTAAGTGAACATGCCGGTCTCGGTGTACAGCTGGCGAATGTCGAGGACGCGGGGACCCTCGGTTCCGCCGAGCACAGAGAACGTATAGCTCTTGCCGGTCGCGTTATCGGTCAGGGTGACCGTGTTGGTCGCCGCCTCGGCCGACGCGATGGGCTGTTGCTGGGGCATATTCCGTTGTCCTCGCTGCCGTTTATTTGTGTGGCCGGGCCAGGTTCGGCCCGGGTCCATGTCGCGGTCATGCCGTCAGGATACTTGGCGGGCCGGCCAAGATCAACGCAGCCGGCTGTCGCGGCATCGCCTACGCATGCCGCGCGCGGACCGGAGTCGGCGTCCGCCAGCGGCCGTCAGCGCCGCGCGGCCGCGTCCTCCAGCCGGCCCAGCGCCTCGTCCCGGCCCAGCACCGCCGCCACCTCGAAGATCCCCGGCGACACCGTCGAACCGGTCAGTGCCGCGCGCAGGGGCTGGGCGACCTTTCCGAGCCTGAGGCCACCATCGTCGGCGAAGCCACGCGCCGCCTCGTCCAGCGCCGGCTCGGTCCAAGTCGGCAGGGCGGCGAACCGGTCGGTCAGGGCGACCAGCATGGTGCGCGTCTCGTCGGTCAGCAGACGCGCCGCCTTCTCGGTCAGCGGCAGGGGCCGTCGGCGGCAATAAAACGCAGCGTTTTCCGCAAGTTCGTTCAACGTTTTCGCGCGTTGCTTTAGCCCATTCATCCCGGCCGACAGGATCTCCAGGTCGTTGTCCCGCAGCGGCCGCTGCAGCGCCTCGGCGATGCGCGGCGCGACCACCGCCACCAGGTCGCGGTCGGCCGCCTCGCGCATGTAGACGCCGTTCACGTTTTTCAGCTTGGCCGGGTCCAGCCGCGCCGCGCTCTTGCCGATCCCGTCCAGGTCGAACCACGCGATCGCCTGGTCGGTGCCGATGATCTCGTCGTCGCCGTGCCCCCAGCCGAGCCGCAGCAGGTAATTGCGCAGCGCCGCCGGCAGATAGCCCATGTCGCGGTAGGCCTCGATTCCCGGCGCGCCGTGGCGCTTCGACAGCTTGGCGCCGTCAGGGCCGTGGATCAGCGGAATGTGCGCGAACACCGGCGGCGCCGCGCCCAGGGCCAGGAACAGCTGGGTCTGGCGGAACGCGTTGGTCAGATGGTCGTCGCCGCGGATCACGTGGGTGATGCGCATGTCGATGTCGTCGGCCACCACCGAAAGCATGTAGGTCGGAGTACCGTCGGCGCGCAGCAACACCATGTCGTCGAGCTGGTCGTTGCGCACCGTGACCTCGCCCTGTACCCGGTCGGCGATGGTGGTGAGGCCGGTCTGCGGCGCCCTGAAGCGGACCACCGGCGGGATGTCCGACGGCGCGTCGGCGGGGTCGCGGTCGCGCCAGCGCGCGTCATAGCGCGGCGCCTGTCCTTCGCGCCGGGCGCGTTGTCGCATCTCCGCCAAGTCCTCCGGCGTGCAATAGCAGTGATAGGCCTTGCCGTCGGCCAGCAGTCGCTTGGCCAGATCGGCGTGGCGCGCGCGCCTTGCGAACAGCGACACCGGCTCGCCGTCCCAATCGAGCCCGAGCCAGGCGAGGCCGTCGATGATGGCGCGCACGGCGTCGTCGGTCGACCGCGCCCGGTCGGTGTCCTCGATGCGGAGCACGAAGTGGCCGCCGTGATGGCGGGCGAACAGCCAGTTGAACAGCGCCGTGCGCGCGCCGCCAATATGCAAGTAGCCGGTCGGCGAGGGAGCAAAGCGGGTCGTGACGGTCATGGTCGAATGCTGCAGCGGGGGTGGGTAGAGTAAGGGAGCGGTTCCATAGCACAACGGGTCGCCGCATGCATCTCGCGCCGCGCCGCCATGGCTGAACGCGCCGTCGACGCCGGGCCCGACCGCCGGGTCAACGGCCTGACGCGGCTGCTGGAGGCGTGCGCCGCGCCGCTGGCGGGCGAGCGCGAGCGCTGGCCGCTGTGGCTGCCGGCCGCCGGCGGCGTCGGCATCGCGCTCTATTTCGGCCTGGCGGCGGAGCCGCCCTGGTGGGCCGGCCCCGCCGCCGCGGCGGCCGCCCTGGCCGCCGCCCTTGTCATGCGCCGACGGCCGGTCGCGCCGGTCCTGGCGGTCGGCCTGCTGGCGGCGGCGATCGGCTTTGCCGCCGCCCAGGCGCGCACTGCCAGGGTCGCCGCGCCGATGCTGGACCGTCCCATCGGCCCGGTCTGGGTGACCGGGCGCGTCGTTGCGCAGGACGTGCTGCCGGAAGGCGTGCGGATCGTCCTCGCCGATCCGGAGATCGGCCGGTATGCCGACGGCCCCGTGCCAGACCGCGTCAGGGTCCGGCTGAAGCGCGATGCGATGCCCTTGCCAACCGGCGCCGGTGTCGGGGTGCTGGCCATGCTCAACCCGCCGAGCGGTCCGGCCGCGCCCGGCGCGTTCGACTTCCGCCGCCATGCCTTCTTCGGCGGGATCGGCGCGATCGGCTTCGCCGTCGGCGACGCGCGCGTGCTGACGCCGCCCGGGCGCGGCGGCGCCGGCCTGTGGCTCGAGGCGCTGCGCCAGGGCATCGCGGCCCGGGTGGCGGCGCATCTGTCCGGCGACCGGGCGGCGATCGCGGCGGCGCTACTGACCGGCGAGCGCGGCGCCATTAGGGCATCGGTGTACGAGTCCATCCGCGACGCCGGTCTGGCCCACCTGCTGGCGATCTCGGGCCTGCATCTGGGCCTAGTCGCCGGCTTGGTGTTCTTCGCTGTGCGCGCCGCGCTGGCGCTCTCGCCGGCGCTCGCGCTCAACCGGCCGATCAAGAAATGGGCGGCCGTGGCGGCGCTGGTCGGCGCTTTCTTCTACATGATGATCGTCGGCGCCACCGTGCCGACCCAGCGTGCCTTCCTCATGACCGGACTGGTCCTGGTCGCGGTCCTCTGGTCGACCGCACGGCGATATCGATGCGGCTGGTCGCCTGGGCCGCGGCGGCGGTGCTGGCGATCGCGCCGGACAGCATGCTGGGACCCAGCTTCCAGATGTCGTTCGCGGCGGTGATCGCGCTGGTCGCCGCCTACGAGGCGGCGCGACCACGGCTGGCCGAATGGCGCCAGGGGGCCGGCTGGGGCGGCTTGCTGCTGTTGTACCTGGCCGGTGTGCTGCTGACCACGGCGGTCGCCTCGGCGGCGACGGCGCCATTCGCGCTTTACCACTTCCAGCGGCTGGCGAGCTATGGCCTGGCTGCCAATCTGGCGGCGGTGCCGCTGA
Source organism: Alphaproteobacteria bacterium (assembly GCA_036445335.1). GTDB lineage: Bacteria > Pseudomonadota > Alphaproteobacteria > DSM-16000 > Inquilinaceae > JAZFQW01. The sequence goes on from JAZFQW010000020.1 coordinate 24,375, forward strand.
CCGCGTTCTGGATCATGCCGTGGGGGCTGGTGGCCTATCTGCTGATGCCGTTCGGCCTGGAGGGCCTGGCGCTGACGCCGATGGGGTGGGGCGTTGCCGTGCTGCTGTGGATCGCGCGGCTGGCTGCCGACATGCCGGGCGCCGCCCTGCTGGTCCCGGCGATGCCAGCCTGGGGGCTGGCGGTGGTCGCGGCCGGCGGCCTGTGGCTGTGCCTGTGGCAGCGGCGCTGGCGCCTGCTCGGTGTGGCGGCGATCGCCGTCGGGCTGACGAGCATCGCCGCCGCCCCGCGCCCCGACATCCTGATCAACCACACCGGCAGCCTGATGGCGGTGCGCGACGCGGATGGCGGGCTTGCCGTCTCGTCGAACCGACGCGACCGCTTCGTCCGCGACATGTGGCTGCGCCGCGACGGCCAGGCCGTCGCCGCGGCGTGGCCGCGGGAAGGCGCCAGCGCCGACGGACGGCTGATGTGCGATCCGCTGGGGTGCCTGTATCGGCGCGACGGACACACCGTCGCCCTGGTCCGCGACCCGCGGGCGCTGGCGGAAGACTGCGCCGTCGCCGACGTGGTGGTGGCCAGCGTCCCGGTGCCGTGGTTCTGTCCCGCCGGCACGGTGGTCGACCGGTTCGACGTCTGGCGCCACGGCGCCCACGCGTTGACCTTCACCCGCCGCGGCGTCGTAGTCGACAGCGTCGGCCGGTCCAACGGCGACCGGCCATGGACGCTGACGCGATAGGGCGCGCCCGTCCGTCGGTCGATCTCCTACCCGTAGCGCCGGATCAGGCCGACCAGACGGCCCTGGACCTGCACTCGGTCGGGGCCGAAGATGCGGGTCTCGTAGGCCGCGTTGGCGGGCTCCAGCGCCACAGTCGCGCCCTTCTTGCGCAGGCGCTTCAAGGTGACCTCCTGGTTGTCGACCAGCGCGACGACGATCGACCCGTTGTCCGCCACGTCGCATTTGCGGATGATCACGGTGTCGCCGTCAAAGATGCCGGCGTCGGCCATGCTGTCGCCGTCGACCTCCAGGGCGTAATGGTCGCCCTTGCCGAGCAGGTTGGCCGGCACGTTGGCGAAGGTCGAATGATCGCGCAACGCCTCGATCGGCGTGCCGGCGGCGATCCGGCCATAGAGCGGCAGATGCACCGCCTCCGCCTCGCTGTCCTCGGCGACCGGCCGGCCGGACAGCGCGGCGCTGAAATCGCCTTTGATGACGGTCGGGGCGAAACTGCCGTCGCCCTTGCGCGGCGTGGCATCCGCGCCCGTCACCCCGTCGGGCAACCGCAGGACCTCCAGCGCGCGCGCCCGGTGCGGCAGCCGGCGGATGAATCCGCGCTCCTCCAGCCCGGTGATCAGCCGGTGGATCCCCGACTTCGACCGCAGGCCCAGCGCCTCCTTCATCTCGTCGAACGACGGCGACACGCCGCCCTTCGACAGTCGGCGGTTGATGAAAAGCAAGAGCTCTTGTTGCTTCCTGGTCAGCATGATTGTCCTCAGCGGTACACGACGACGCGCCACAGTGGCTCTGCCGAGTCGCGACAAACTACCTAGAACAAAACACAAACGTCAAGATAGTTGTTCTGTTTTGGTTCTTTAGCCCGCACTTCTCACACTGGCCACGGTCTGCGCGGCGCTGTCGCGCCGACAGGGCAGGAACGCAGCGCGGCGCGAT
>JAZFQW010000021.1:0-12204 GCA_036445335.1 Alphaproteobacteria bacterium
AAGGCCGGCTGACCGGCGCGCAAACCACTCCGGCTGACCGACACCGAGCGACCACCCAGTCCCACAACCCGGCCAAGACGCCGAACCCAAGCGCTTACACAGACAGGCTCCTAGCCCGCACTTCTCATACTGGCCACGGTCTGCGTCGCGTCCGGGCGGCCCGCCCGCTGCGTCGAACGCCTCGACCGCAGCGTTGCTACGCTCTTCGGCCTTCTCCTGACTACTCGGACCAACCGGACGCGACGCAGACGGTGGCCAGTGTGAGTAGTGCGGGCTAGCCGAACCGCGCCAGCAAGCGGACGATCTTGCGGGTCCGGTCGCTGAACAGGCTGGGAACGTAGAAGCTGCCGGCGGCGCGCTTGCTGACCTCGCCCAGGGTCGGGTACGGCGCGATCATGTTGGCGATGGCGCCGACCTTCAGCCGCTGGCTCATCGCCAGCACCCAGGTCTGGATCACCTCGCCGGCATGCGGTCCGACGATGCCGGCGCCCAGGATGCGCCCGCGCGGCGTGGCGATCGCCTTGACCAGGCCCTCGGTCTCGCGCTCCGCCTGGGCGCGGTCGTTGTCGTGAAACGACCAGCGCAGCACGCGGATGTCGCCGTGGCGCTCGCGCGCCTGGGCCTCGTTGAGGCCGACCTGCGCCAGCTCCGGGTCGGTGAATGTGACCCACGGCAGGGCGTGGGTATCGACCTTGGCGGGCAGCCGGAACAGCGCGTTGCGGATGATGATGCCGGCGTGATAGCCGGCCAGATGGGTGAACTGGTGGCCGCCGGCGACGTCGCCCGCGGCGAAGATCTTGCGGTTGCTGGTGCGCAGCCTTGCGTCTACCCTGATGCCGGTGCTGTCGTGGTCGACCCCGGCCTTGTCCAGGTCCAGCCCGTCGACGTTGATCCGCCGGCCGGCGGCGACCAGCACGTCGCTGGCCTCCAGCCGCCGTTCGCCGCCGCCGTTGCTGACGATGACGGCGATGCCGTTGCCGCTCTTCTCGACGCGCGCGATGTCGGCGCCCTCGCGCAGTTCGATGCCGTCGCGCACCAGCGAGCGGCGCACCAGGTCGACCAGCTCGGCGTCGTCCTTCGGCATGATCGAGAACTTCTCCAGCACGGTCACGCGGCTGCCCAGCCGGCGGTGCGCCTGCGCCATCTCCAGGCCGATCGGGCCGCCGCCGATCACGATCAGGTGGTCCGGCTGTACGCGGTTGTCGAAGATCGTCTCGTTGGTCAGGTACGGCACCTCGTCGAGCCCGGGGATCGGCGGCACCGCCGCGGTCGAGCCGGTGGCAACGACGAACCGGCGCGCGCGGATAACCGCATCGCCGGCGGCGACGGTGTCGCGCCCGGTGAACCGCGCCGATGCCTGGATGACCCTGACGCCCAGCCCCTCGAACCGCTCAACCGAGTCGATCGGGGCGATCGCCGCGATCACGCCGTGCACGTGGTCGTGGACGGCGGCGAAATCGATCGCCGGCTCGTGGCCGTTGACGCCGAACCGGGCGCCGCGACGCACCGCCTGCGCGGTCCGCGACGCGGCGATCAGCGCCTTCGACGGCACGCAGCCGTAATTGAGGCAATCCCCGCCCATCTTGCCGCGCTCGATCAGCACCGTGTCGGCGCCCATCTGCGCCGCGCCGGCGGCGACCGACAGGCCGCCCGATCCGGCGCCGATGACGCAGATGTCGGTGTCGATATGATTTGTCATGAGGATGCCGCCTCCGCCGGCCGCGTGTGTCGTCGCCTAGGAGCCTGTCCGAGTGATGCTTACGGTCCGCATCGACCAGGGACGCGCTTGTGTCAGGAGCGGGCGCGCCGGCGATGCCGGGCGCATCGTCAAGCGTCCGCGACGCCGCACCTGCGCCTCACTGGTCGACCCGCAGGGCCGCGTTTTCAAGGGCTTGGGACGTCGTCTGGCGCCGCTCGCGATGCGCCGGGCATCGCCGCGCGACGCCATCTTAGCCCAACCCCTTGATAACGCGGTGCGGACCATAAGCGTTACTCGGGCAGGCTCCTAGGCCCGGCGCGCCCTCACCTTCTTGTAGATCACCGGCACCAGCGAAAGCACCGCCAGGCCGATCAGCGGCAGGAAGATGGCCGGCCGGAAGATTATGCCGAGATCGGGATCGCTGCCGGCGTCGAGCGTCGCGCCGAGGCCGTTGCCGACGCTGATATAGACCAGCGTGCCGGGGATAATGCCCAGCAGCGTCGTCAGCACGAAGATGCCCAGCGAGACACCGAAGAAGGCGGGCACCAGGTTGACTAGCCAGAATGGGAAGATCGGGATCAGCCTCAGGGTGAACAGGTAGCTGACGGCGCTGTCCTTGAAGCCGCCCTCTAGCTTCGCCATCCACGGACCGGCCTTGCGCCTGAGGGTGTCGCCCAGCGCCGTCCGGGCGGCGAGGAACAGGCAGGTCGCGCCGATCGTCGCGCTGACGACAACCATGATGCCGCCCCAGACGATGCCGAACAGGAATCCGCCGACCAGGGTCAGGATCGCCCCGCCGGGAATCGAGAAGGCGATCGCCACCGCGTAGACCGCCATGAAGATCAGCGAGGCCAGCAGGCTGTTGGCCGCGACATTGTCGGCCAGGGCCATACGGTTTTCCCGCAGCACGTCGAAGCCGACATAGTCGTCAAGGCCCAGGGCGAAGAACACCACCAGTCCCGCGACCAGAATGATGATGGGAAGGAAGCGCTTCAGCGGCGATGCGGCCCTGCTGGGTTCCGTAATGACTGTCGTACCACGCATATCTTGTCCTTGACTTGATTTCCAAACCGACGATGCCCGGCATCGGCCGGCGAAGCCAGGTCGATCGCCCGGCAGCGGTGCGGTATCTAACAACGGCGGCGATCACCGACCAGTCACCTTGGTGTGAGAGTGTACGTGAATGCGGCCCGCGCCCCGAGGGAGATTGTTGCATCCAGCGCGACGGTACGACGCGCGGCACGTCGGTTCGGCGCGGCCGGGCCTCGCGATAGAGTCGCCCGAACGCCCCGTTCCGGCACGGGCGCTCGCCACGGGCACTCGATTGACTTGGTGCGGGCGACCGCCTATAAGCGCGCACCGCATCAAACCGTTTCGATTTACGTACGGAGTGTGTTGTGAAACGCACCTATCAGCCGAGCAAACTGGTGCGCAAGCGCCGGCATGGATTCCGCTCGCGCATGGCGACCGTCGCCGGACGCCGGATCTTGGCCAACCGCCGGGCCAAGGGGCGCAAGCGCCTTTCGGCGTAATCCCCCATGTCAGGCCGCGTCGGCAGCGTTCGTGGCGGAGTTCGCCCGGGCGCCGGGGTGCCCCTGGGGCGGCTCAAGCGCCGTCCGGAGTTCCTGGCCGTCGCCGGCACCCGGCGCCGATGGGTCGCGCCCGGCCTGATCCTGCAGGTCCGGCGCCGCGGTGAAAATGCCCCGCCGACCGTCGCGGCGGACGCGGTCCGTGTCGGCTTTACCGCCAGCCGCAAGGTCGGCAACGCGGTGGCTCGGAACCGGGCGAAGCGTCGCCTGCGCGCCGCCGCCGGGGCGGTCCTGCCACTGCACGGTGCGCCCGGTCACGATTTCGTTCTGATCGCGCGCGCGACGACGGCCGAGCGGCCGTTCGCCGAGCTTACCGCCGACATCGAGCGCGGGCTTTGCAACTTGAAAGTGTGGCAGGATGGCGCACCCTCCACGGACGTTCGGTCATGAGCCCGCTGGCATATGCGCTGAAGGGTTTGGTGCTGGCCTATCGCTACACCATCTCTGCGTGGGTGGGCCACGGTTGCCGGTTTCGGCCAACCTGTTCGGAGTACGCGATTGACGCCATAACCGCGCACGGCGCGGTCAGGGGTGGCTGGCTGTCGCTTCGCCGGCTGTCCCGTTGCCATCCGTGGGGTGGGTCGGGCTGGGATCCGGTTCCCGGTACCGTTCCCGCACGGCCGACGGCCGGTCGGTCGGACCGGATGAGCGACGACGATGCCGCGGACCCCGGACGATCCGTGTCGAATACCCGGTAGATCCAAGCCAGGGAGTCAGAGCGCATCCATGCCGGACCAGAAAAACCTCATTCTGGCGATCGTCCTGTCGCTGATGATCCTGCTAGCCTTCAACTTCTTGTTCGAGGGCCCCCGGATCCGCGAGCAGCAAGCGCAACAGGCCGAACAGCAGCAACCCGACGGCGAGGCCGCGCCCGACCTCCCGGCCGCCGGTCTCGGACTGACCGGCGACGCGCCGCGGCAGGCGGAGACCCGCGCCGCGGCGCTGGCCACAGGCCCTCGCGTCGCCATCGACACGCCCAGACTGCACGGCTCGCTCTCGTTGTTCGGTGGCCGCATCGACGATCTGACCCTGGCGGATTACCGCGAGACGGTCGAACCGGATAGCGCGGAGATCGTCCTGCTGTCACCGCGCGAGGCGCCCCGCCCCTATTACGCCTATTTCGGCTGGGTGGCCGACGGCGCGGCGGTGTCGACGCCCGGGCCCGACACCGAATGGACCGCCAACGTCGACGCCCTGACGGTCGACACGCCGGTCACGCTGACCTGGGACAACGGCCAGGGACTGCTGTTCAGCCGCGAGATCTCGGTGGATGAGAACTACATGTTCACGATCGCCCAGCGGGTCGCCAACAGGGGCCGCGACGGGGTAACCCTGGCGCCCTACGGCCGCGTGCTGCGGGTCGGAACGCCGGACACCTTGGGCTTCTTCATCCTGCACGAGGGCCCATACGGCGTCTTGGACGGCACGCTGAAGGAATACGATTACGACGACCTTCGCGACGACGGCGAGATAAACCAGCAATCGACCGGCGGCTGGCTCGGCTTCACCGACAAGTATTGGCTGGTCGCCCTGATCCCCGACCAGACGGGCGCCGCCGACAGCCAGTTCGCCCACCGCCAGGACGGCGACGACGACCGCTATTTCGCGACCTACCAGAGCGACACCGTCGCCCTGGCGCCCGGCGCGTCGGTCACCTACACCAGCCGATTGTTCGCCGGTGCCAAGGTCGTGCAAATGATCGACGGCTACCAGGATTCGATCGGCATCGACAAATTCGACCGGGCCATCGACTGGGGCTGGCTGTACTTCCTGACCAAGCCGATCTTCTTTGGCCTGACCTACATCAACGACGTGGTCGGCAATTTTGGCGTCGCCATCCTGGTGCTGACAGTCTTCATCAAGCTGCTGCTGTTCCCGCTGGCCAACAAGTCCTATCGCTCGATGTCCAAGATGAAGGCGCTGCAGCCGCAGATGCTGGAGCTGCGCGAGCGCTTCGGCGACGACCGACAGCGCCTGAACATGGAGATGATGCAGCTGTACAAGCAGCAGAAGGTCAACCCGGCGTCGGGCTGCCTGCCGATCCTGGTCCAGATCCCGGTGTTCTTCGCGCTGTACAAGGTGCTGTTCGTCACCATCGAGATGCGTCACGCGCCCTTCTTCGGCTGGATCCAGGACCTGTCGGCGCAGGACCCGACGACGGTCTTCAACCTGTTCGGGCTGATCCCGTTCACTCCGCCGGATATCCTGATGATCGGCGTCTGGCCACTGCTCATGGGGTTTACGATGTGGCTCCAGCAGAAGCTCAATCCGCCGCCGACCGATCCGATGCAGCAGAAGATCTTCGCCGCGCTGCCGATCGTATTCACGTTCATGCTGGCGCGGTTCCCCGCCGGCCTGGTGATCTACTGGGCCTGGAACAACACACTGTCGATCACCCAGCAATGGGTGATCATGCGGTCGCTGGGCGTCAAGATCGGCGGCGGCGTGGTCAAGCCCGCGGCGCCGAAGGCCGCCGCCACCGGCCAGACGGCCGCCGCCGGAGCCACCGGCGGAAAGAGCGACGGCAAGGGCGACGGCAAGGGCGACGGCAAGGGCGACGGCAAGCAAGCCGGCGACGGCCCGGCGGACGCCGGCGGCGCCGAAGAGATCATGGCGAATCCCTCGGTTTCGGTCGACGGCGCCGGTTCGGACGCGGCGGCCAAACCGGCGGAGAAGGCGTCGCCCAAGGCGACCGGTCGCAAGGCCTCCGGCCGGCGGCGGTCGCGGTCGCGCGGTGGCGCCCGCCGACGCGGCTGACCCGCGCCGGAGGGACCCAGAGGGTCGGCGGCGATGGATGCGGCGCTGGAGGCCGGGCGTCACCTGTTCGCCCAGGAGTGCCGGTTCGTCACGGCGGTGGCGCGGCGCGACCAGCTGCCGCCGCTGGGGCTTCCCGAGGTCGCGTTCGCCGGTCGCTCCAACGTCGGCAAGTCCAGCCTGGTCAACGCACTGACCGGCCGCAACACGCTGGCCCGCACCAGCAACACGCCGGGCCGCACCCAGCAGCTCATCTACTTCGAGCTCGGCGGGCGGCTGCTGCTGGTCGACCTGCCGGGCTACGGCTACGCCAAGGTGCCGAAAACGGTGGTCGAGGCGTGGACGCGGCTGCTGAAGGCATATCTTAAGGGGCGCGTCAGCCTGCGGCGCGCCTGCGTGCTGGTCGACGCCCGGCACGGGCTGAAGGCGCCCGACCTGGACGTCATGGCGTTGCTCGACCAGGCGGCGGTGCCGTACCAGATCGTCTTCACCAAGGTCGACAAGGTGCGCCCGGCCGACCTGACCACGCGACTGGCGGACACGAACGCGGCACTGAAGACCCACGCCGCGGCGTTTCCCGACGTGGTGGTGACCAGCGCCCGCGACGGCCGCGGCATTGGCGAGCTGCGCGCCAGCCTCGCCGGCCTGGCGGAGCCGGCAAGGGCCCGCCAGCCGCAGTAGACGCCACCCTGTAGACGGGTGTGCCGGCGCCCGTGGCCTGCTAATACCAAGGATCGCTGATAGTGACCCATTTGACGGGTTCCCTTGTCCGCTCGTCAGGCGCGGTTCGCGCCGCGGTGCCGGCGCACCGCCAGCGGAGCGCAACGCACCCGGCGGGCCGCCGCGCGCCATCAAATGGGTCACTATCAGCGATCTTTGGTATAAAGTCCGTCGCACCCGTTCGCTGCGACGATGCCCGCCATGGCCCAGAGAGTTGCCCGGGAGGCCGCCAGCCAGCTCCTGGAAGAGCGGTTGCGCACGGCCCACACGCTGTCCGAGGCGCTGCCGTTCATGCGCCGGTACAGCGGCGCCACATTCGTCATCAAGTATGGCGGGCACGCCATGGGCGACGAAGCCCTGGCGCGCGACTTCGCCCGCGACGTCGTGCTGCTCAAGCAGGTCGGCATCAACCCGGTGGTCGTGCACGGCGGCGGACCGCAGATCGGCCGCATGCTCGAACGGCTGAAGATCCAGTCGGAGTTCGTCGACGGGCTGCGCAAGACCGACCGGGACACCATCGACATCGTCGAGATGGTGCTGTGCGGGTCGATCAACAAATCGATCGTCGCGGCGATCCAGGATGTCGACGGCAAGGCCGTCGGCCTGTCGGGCAAGGACGGTGGGCTGGTGACCGCCCGCAAGCTCCGCCGGACGCGGCGCGATCCGGACAGCAATATCGAAAAGATCCTCGATCTCGGCTTCGTCGGCGAGCCCGCCGAGGTCAATCCCGAGATCCTCCAGGCGTTCGAATCGACCGACTTCATCCCGGTGATCGCGCCGATCGGCTTCGGCCCCGGCGGGCAGACCTACAACATCAACGCCGACACCGTCGCGGGCGCCGTCGCCGCGGCGATCAACGCCACCCGCCTGCTGCTGTTGACCGACGTGTCGGGCGTGCTGGGTAAGGACGGCATGCTGATCCCCGAGATCGGGCTGGCCGAGGCGCGGGCGCTGATGACCGACGGTGCCATCCACGGCGGCATGATCCCCAAGGTCGAGACTTGCCTCACGGCGGTGGAACAGGGCGTCGACGCCGCGGTCATCCTGGACGGCCGGGTTCCACACGCCCTGCTGCTGGAGATCTTCACCGACGGTGGCGCCGGCACCCTGATCCGCGGCGATTGACCGCGCATCCTTCGACAAGCTCAGGATGAGGGGCGGCGGCGGAATGGACAGGCGTCCTCATGCTGAGCCTGTCGAAGCATCCTTCGACAGGCTCAGGATGAGGTGCGCGGATGCGGAATGAACAGGAACCGTCATGCTGAGCCTGTCGAAGCAGCTGGCGCGCTTGAGTGGTCCCCCGGCAGCGGTCAGCACTGGGCGCCGAAGAACTCCAGTTGCCACACCATCTCTTTCTCGGTCATCGGGTACTGCACGCCGCTGCGTGCGTTGACGACCGCCCGTGGCGGGATGCGCGCGATCTGCAGCTGCACCTTGATCGAAAGGCGCATGCTGAGGCCGGACTTCCAGACGATCGCGACGGCGCCGCGCGCGCTTTGCGCATTGAGGATCTGCTCGACGACCGGCTCGGCGACCCCCGACAACGCCGCCAGCCCGGCGGTGACGAAGGCCCGGTCGCCGGCGAAGATCGCCTCGTCCAGCGCGTCCTCGGTCAGCCCGCCGCGACCGTGCAGCGCGCGCGCCCGCTCGGCGCCGCCGCCATCGCCGCCGGCCGGGTTCGCCGCTTCCGCGCTGCCGCCGTCCGATTCGATCCGCGAGCGCACAACGTCGGCGACGGCGTCGGCGGTCTCGCCGTCCAGGTCGTCGCGCCGCTGCAGCACCTCGACCAGCGAGGCAGCAACGAAGCTCGCCAGCGTCCTGATCGCGCTGCCGGGCAGGCTGGGGCGGTAGACCAGCGGCCGATGCCAGGAGGCATGCGCCGGCGCATGGGCGAGAATGTGGTCCAGCGTCTGCTCACGGATCTGCGCGCTGTCGTTGGCCAGCAGATGGCCGATCGCCTCGACGTCGTCCGTGTGGGCGATGGCGTCGGCCACGCGATGCGACACGGTCGGCCGCCGGGCGATCGCGCCAACGCGGCCCGAGGCCGCCTCACCGTCGACGATCTCGACCAGGTCGTCGTCGGTCAGCTGCGGCGAATGCCGAAGGATCGGCTCCGCGACTGCGTCCTGCTCGTCCCGGGCAAGGGTCTTGACGACGCCGTAGGGCGCATGCTCCAGGTCCTTCATCGCGGCCGCCAGCATCCGCCGGATCGCCGGCGAGCGATCGCCGGCGAGCGCCGTCAGCACCTGCAGCGTCAGTGTCTCCAGCGGCCCGTCGACCTTCGCGTCGTTGGGCGGAATCCGCTCGATCAACTTCTCGAGCAGTCGGCTGCGCACGTCGGCCTCGGCGTCGGATGCCAGCAGAAGGTCGGCCCGGCCCGGCGTAGTCGGGTTGCCGGCGATCTGCTGCCGGACCGCGGCGGCGGTGTCGGCCGCCAGGAAGAATAGGATCTCCGGCGAGACATCGGTGCGCCCGGCCAGCGCCTGCCGGACCTTCTGATCGGCCGCACGCGCCTGTCGCGTGGCGTCCCGATAGGCCGCGTCGTCGGGTCGCGCGGTTGCCGGCATCAACGCGCCGCCTCGACGGCCCACGCCCAGCCGCCGCCGCCGCCAGCCGTCCGGGCGGCCTGCTTGGCCCGATACATCGCCTTGTCCGCACGCTCGATCAGGCCGTCGACGGTCTCACCGGCGCCGCCGCAGCACAGCGCCACGCCGACCGACAGGCCGGCCGGACGGTCCGCCGAGGCGGAGTGCGGCGCCAGGCCGCGGCCCTTGGCCACCAGTGCCTCTGCGACCGCCTCGCCCCGCGCCCGATCGGCGGCGGCGAGCCACAGCACGAACTCGTCGCCGCCCATGCGGCCGCACAGGTCGGAGGACTCCACCGACGACTGCAGGATGGCGGTGACCTCCGTCAGCACCGCGTCGCCACGCTGGTGCCCGTGGCAGTCGTTGACCGCCTTGAAATTGTCGATGTCGACGTACAGCAGCGCGCCGCCATCGCCCGCCGACGGGTCCAGCTGCTCCGCCAGCCGGTCCTCCAATGTGCGACGATTGAGCAGCTTGGTCATGCCGTCCCGTTCGGCCTGGTCCCGCAGCCATTCGAAATAGGCGATGTGGACGATGGCGATGCCCATCTGGTCGCCGACCGCCTGGATGAGCTGGCGGTCCTCTTCGTCCCAGTCGCCGCGGTCGGGCGACCGCCACAGCACCAGCACGCCGTTGGTGCCCTGGCGCGACCGGGTGCCGACCGCCAGGGTGATGATGCCGTCCAGCCGGTCGACCCACGGGGCGTCGGCCCCGTCGGCCCGCTCGACCAGCCCGGCCTGGCCGATCAGACCGGCCGCCACGGCGCCGGCCTCGGGCACCTGGTGGAATTCCGAGGCCAGGGCGAAGCCGCCCTGATCGGCCCGGCGATAGACCCGGCAGCCGTCGGCACCGACCGCATTGACGGTCGCGTGGGCGGCGATCTCCAGCGTGCGCTCGGGTTCGACCTCGTCGCGCATCGCCTTGACGATATGGGCCAGCAGTCGCTCGCGCGTCCGCGACCGGGTCAGCGCCGCGTCGCGCTGGCGGATGTCGGTCACCTCGCGGCACAGCCCGCGGGTGCCGCACCAGGTCTTGTTGGCGTCGTAGAGCGGGCGGGCCCAGGCGACCACGCAGGCGTCGCGCCCGTCTGCGCCGCGCAGCCAGACCTCGGCCCGCGCGATTGGCCGGCGCGCCTCGAACGGCGACCGGGTCGTGCCGCCATCGTCGGTCAGCAGCCGGTCCGACGGCCCGCCGACCAGATCCTCCGCGGCATAGCCCAACGCGCCCTCCGGCGAAACGTAGACGAATCGGGCGTCGGCGTCGGTCTCCCAGGCGAAGTCGCAAGCGATGTCGACCAGGTCGCGGAACCGCTGCCGCGATTCCGACAGCGCGTCGCGCAGATTGTGGTCCAGGGTCACGTCGCGGCCGAACAGCGCGACCGTGTTGTCCGGCAAGGCGACCGCCGTCCAATCGACCACCGCCTGGCCGCGATCCAGATCGATGCGCGTCGTCCGCGCGGCGCCGGCATCGTCGCCGTCGCGCGACAGCCAGCCATACACCTCGTCCCACCACGGCCCCGACGGGCCGCCTGCCACCAGCGGCGCCGCCGACTGGCTGGTCGCCAGCACGTCGCCGGCCGCCGCCACCAGCAGTGCGATGCCGGGATGGCGTTCGACCAGTTCGCCCGCCGTCACGGCGCACGACCGACGGGGAACGGCGACGTCCTCGTCCGACCGTTGAAACAGGCGCACGGGGCAAACCTCCAGGACCTGGGAAAGTACGGGATCTCGCTCGGCCCCCAGTCAACCACCGCGCCGTTAATGGCTGCTTAAAAAGAGGCGGCGTGGCGGCCTTGCGGCGATGGCGCGGCGACCCCAGCTTGTGGGCCATGACCAACCCCCCCGCGGCGGACCCGGGGACCGCGCCCGGCGCCGGCCTGGACCATGTCGAGGCCTGGATCTTCGACCTGGACAACACGCTCTATCCGGCATCGTGCAACCTGTTCGCCCAGGTCGACCGCCGCATCGGCGCGTTCGTCGGCCGGCTGCTGTCGCTCGACCCGGACCAGGCGCGGCACCTGCAGACGCAGTATTTCCGCGAGCACGGCACGACGCTGCGCGGGCTGATGACGGTCCACGGCATAGAGCCGGAAGAGTTCCTGGACTACGTCCACGACATCGACGTCAGCCCGGTGCCGCCCAACCCGGCGCTCGACCGGGCGCTGGACGCGCTGGACGGGCGCAAGCTGGTGTTCACCAACGGGTCGCAGGCGCATGCCGAGCGCATCCTCGACCGGCTGGGGGTGGCCCGGCGGTTCGAGGCGATCGTCGACATCGTCGCGTCGGACTACGTGCCCAAGCCGGACCGCCGCGCCTACGACCGGATGATCGCGGCGCACGGCGTCGTGCCGGGTGCCACGGCGATGGTCGAGGACATCGCGGTCAACTTGATACCGGCGCACGCGCTGGGGATGACGACCGTGTGGGTGCGCACCGAGCACCCGTGGATGGCGCCCGCCCCGGGCGACCGCCACGTCCACCACGTCGTCGACGACCTGACCGAATGGCTGTCCGGCGTCGCCGCGGCGCGCCGACGCAGAGCGTCGGTTTCGCCCTGATGTCGCTCATGACGCGTACGCCTGGTCGCCGTCACGCCGCGCCGGAAGCCGAGGCCGTTACGTCTTTTCTTCGAAAAGATGCACGTCGCGTTGGGGGAAGGGGATGGTGATGCCCTCGGCGTCGAGGCGTTGCTTGGCCGCCTTGTTGAGGTCGAACAGCACGGCCCAGTAGTCGCCGCCGGCGGTCCAGCAGCGCAAGTCGAGGTCGACCGAGCTGTCGGCCAGCTCCTTGACCAGGACCTGGGGCGCGGGCTCGGCGTTGACCCGGCTGTCCGAGGTCATGAGCTCCAGCAGCACGAC
>JAZFQW010000022.1:0-3428 GCA_036445335.1 Alphaproteobacteria bacterium
GCCGCCCGGTCGCCGTCGGTGGTGGCCGGGACGATGCGGTCGACCATGGTGTTGGGGAAGGCGACGCGATCGCCGACCCAGCGGCCCAGCTCGGCGTCGCGCAGTTCGGCGAAGCGCCGGACGATGCGGGCCGCGGTGTCGCCGTTGCTCGGCAGGTTGTCGCAGCTCAGCACGGTGAACGGCGACAGGCCGGCGCGGCGGCGGCGGTCGAGCGCCGCCACCAGGAAGCCGATGGCGGTCTGCGGCGCCTGCGCGTTGGACAGGTCGTGGACGATGCCGGGATGGGTTTCGTCCAGCGCGCCGGTCGCCGGCTCGTGGCAGTACCCCTTCTCGGTGACGGTCAGCGAGACGATGCGAGTCGCCGGCGCGGCCATGCGGTCGAGCACCGCGGCCGGCGACTCCGGCGCGACCAGGATCTCCTTGACCGCGCCGACCACGCGCAGGCGCTCGCCCTCGGCGCCGCGTTCCACCACGGTATAGAGCCCGTGCTGCGGCGCCAGCGCGTCGCGCACCGCGGGGCTGCGCAGGCTGACGCCGCAGATCGCCCAGTCGCCGCCGCCGCCGCCCAGCAGGTCGTCGACATGGACCGCCATGTGGGCGCGGTGGAATGCGCCGATGCCCAGATGGACGATGCCGACCGCGGTGCCCGCGCGGTCGAATCGCGGCACCGCGACGGCGGGCGGCAGGCGATCGAGCCGTGTTTCATCGAGTCTCGTCATCGCCGCTCACCTACGGATCAGGCCGGGCAGCAGCATCGAAATCGCCGGCACGTAGGTGACCGGTATTATTGCCACCAACGCCGCCAAGTAGAACGGCCAGATCGTCTTGATGGTCTCCTCCATGCGGACCTTGCCGACGGCCTAGAACTCGTGCGAGTTGATATCTCCGCCTTATTGTCTCTCCAGCCGGTACGCCCGCTTGACCAGCCGGTAGGCGAGGTCGGCCGCCACCTCGTACGCCTCGTCCTCGTCGAGCCGGTGGTCGGCCACCAGTTCCGCCAGGTAACCGCAATCGACTCGGCGGGCCATGTCGTGGCGCGCCGGGATCGACAGGAACGCGCGCGTGTCGTCGTTGAAGCCGACGGTGTTGTAGAAGCCGGCGGTCTCGGTCGTCATCCGGCGGTAGCGCAGCATGCCCTCCGGGCTGTCGTAGAACCACCAGGCCGGCCCCAGCTTGAGGATCGGGTAGTGGCCGGCCAGCGGCGCCAGCTCGCGGGCATACGACGTCTCGTCGAGGGTGAACAGGATGACCGACAGCGCCGGCTCGTTGCCGTACCGGTCGAGCAGCGGCTCGAGCGCGCGGACATAATCGGTGCGGGTCGGGATATCGGCGCCCATGTCGCGGCCGAACCGGGCGAACAGCGCCGCGTTGTGGTTGCGCAACGAGCCGGGGTGGATCTGCATCACCAGACCGTCGTCCAGGCTCATCCGCGCCATCTCGGTCAGCATCTGGCCGCGGAACGTCTCGGCCTCGGCCGCGGACGCCTCGCCCTTCAGTGCCTTGGCGAACAGCCGCTCGCAGTCGGCGCGGTCCAGGTCGGCGGTCGCCGCGCTGGGGTGGCCGTGGTCGGTCGACGTCGCGCCGTGCGCGGCGAAGAACGCGCGGCGCTCGGCCAGCGCCGCCAGGTAGCCGCGCCAGGTCGCGGTGTCCTCGCCGGTCAGCTGGCCCAGCCGCGCGACGTTGCCGGCGAACCCGGCGAAGTCGGGGTCGACCACCGGATCGGGCCGGAACGCTGTGATCACCCGGCCGTCCCAGTCGCTGTCGCGGATCGTCCGGTGGTGGGCCAGATCGTCCAGCGGCGATTCCGTGGTCGCCAGCACCTCGATGCCGAACTTGTCGAACAGGGCGCGCGGCCGGAACGCCGACTCGGACAGACGCGCGGCGATGTAGTCGTAGATCTGATCGGCGGTGTCTGCGCTCAGACCGACCGTGACTCCCAGCACCTCCGCCAGGACATGGTCGAGCCACAGGCGCGATGGCGTGCCGCGGAACAGGTGGTAATGCGCCGCGAACAGCCGCCAGATCGCCCGTGGATCGGTCTCCGCGGCTCCGCCGTCCCGTCGCGGGATGCCAAGCCGCTCCAGTGGCACGCCCTGGCTGTAGAGCATCCGAAACAGATAATGGTCCGGCACGATCAGCAGGGTGGCGGGATCGGGGAACGGCTGGTCTTCGGCGAACCACGCCGGATCGCAGTGCCCGTGCGGGCTGACGATCGGCAGGTCCTTGACCGTGGCGTAGAGCCGGCGCGCGATCGAACGGGCGGTCGGTTCCGGTGGAAACAGCCTGTCCTCGTGCAGCGTCAGCGGCCGCGCCATCCTGTCACCTCCCCAATGCCGATGCGCTGCTCGTGCTTCGACAGGCTCAGCATGAGGTCGTTATCTTGGCAAGCCCACCTCAGTAGCCCTCATCCTGAGCCTGTCGAAGGTCGAGGGCGTCAGAGCAGACATTGCCGCATCGTGCGGTTGCCGGTCATCAACGTCAAACGGTAAGGTCCTTCCGTACCGCCGCGCAACTAACACGCGGCCAGGAGAGGCGGATCGATCATGAAAATCACCGACGCGCGGGTCATCGTGACCTGTCCCGGGCGCAACTTCGTCACCCTCAAGATCGAGACCGACGAGGGTCTCCACGGCGTCGGCGACGCCACCCTGAACGGCCGCGAGTTGGCGGTCGTGTCGTACCTTCAGGACCATGTCGCGCCGTGCCTGGAGGGCCGCGACCCGCACCGCATCGAGGACACCTGGCAGTTTCTCTACCGCGGGGCCTATTGGCGCCGCGGTCCGGTGACGATGGCGGCGATCGCCGCGGTGGACACCGCGCTGTGGGACATCAAGGCGAAGGCGGCGGGGCTGCCGCTGTACCAGCTGTTGGGCGGCCGCAGCCGCGACGGCGTCATGGTCTACGGACACGCCAACGGCGGCGACATCGCCGAGACCGCCGACGCGGTCGCCGGCTATGTCGACCTGGGATACAAGGCGATCCGCGCCCAGACCGGCGTCCCCGGCCTCGGCGCGATCTACGGCGTCGCCAAGGACAAGCTGTACTACGAGCCGGCCGACGCCGATCTGCCGACCGAGACCGTCTGGTCGACGGAGAAGTATCTCGACCATGTGCCGAAGCTGTTCGACCGGCTGCGCGACAGGTTCGGCTTCGGCCCGCACCTGCTGCACGACTGCCACCACCGGCTGACGCCGATCGAGGCGGCGCGCCTGGGCAAATCACTGGAGCCGTACCGGCTGTTCTGGCTGGAAGACACGGTGCCGGCGGAGAACCAGGACGCCTTCCGGCTGATCCGCCAGCACACCGTGACGCCGCTGGCGGTCGGCGAGGTGTTCAACACGATCTGGGACTGCAAGCAGCTGATCGAGCAGCAGCTGATCGACTATATCCGCGCCGCCGTGGTCCACGCCGGCGGCATCACCCATCTG
>JAZFQW010000023.1:0-8991 GCA_036445335.1 Alphaproteobacteria bacterium
GCGACGGCGCCCACCACACGGTCCGGGTCGCGGCGCGGCTGCGCGTCAACAACGGCGACGTGATGCGCGATATCGCCGCCGCCGGCCTGGGCCTGACCATCCTGCCGACCTTCATCGCCGCCGACCACATCACCGACGGCCGCCTGGCGGTGGTTTTGCCCGACTACGGGTTGCGCGAGAGCGCGGTCTTCGCGGTGTTCCCGCAGAACCGCTACCTCAGCACCAAGGTGCGCGCTTTCGTCGACTTCCTGGCCGAGCGGTTCGGCCCGGAACCGTATTGGGACGAGCCGCTGCGCGACCTCCGCCCGCCGGAGCGCGACCTTGCGCGGACGCATGGGCTCCCCTAGAACTGCCGCGCATTGCCCGAAACCGGCCGGTCGACCGATGCCCTCACTCACTGCCGCGCTGACCGAGATCGTGTCTGCCGCCTTCGCCGCGGCCGGGCTGCCGGCGGCGCTTGGCGTGGTGACGGTGTCGGCGCGGCCCGACCTGGGGCAGTTCCAGTGCAACGGCGCGCTGGCCGCCGCCAAGGTCGCCAAGGCGCCGCCGCGCAAGCTGGCCGAGTCGGTCGCGGCGCGGCTCAAGGACAACCCGGTGTTCGCCGATGTCGCCCTGGCCGGCCCTGGGTTCATCAACCTCACCCTGACCGGCGACCATATCGCCGCGCACGTCAACGC
Source organism: Alphaproteobacteria bacterium (assembly GCA_036445335.1). Taxonomy (GTDB): domain Bacteria; phylum Pseudomonadota; class Alphaproteobacteria; order DSM-16000; family Inquilinaceae; genus JAZFQW01. The sequence continues at coordinate 678 of JAZFQW010000023.1, forward strand.
GCTGGCCGCCGACTCCCGGTTCGGCGTGCCGGCGAGCGCGGCGCCGGCCACGGTGGTGCTCGACTTCGGCGGCCCGAACATCGCCAAGCCGATGCATGTCGGGCACCTGCGCGCGGCGATCATCGGCGACTGCCTGCAGCGGCTGTTCCGCTTCGTCGGCGATCACGTGGTCAGCGACGTCCACATGGGCGACTGGGGCCTGCCGATGGGCATGCTGATCGCCGAGATCGCGCTTAACCAGCCCGATCTGGTCTACTTCGACGCGCGGTCCGACGGGCCGTATCCGACCGACCCGCCGGTGTCGATGGACGAGCTGGAGCGGCTGTACCCGGCCGCCGCCGCCGCCTGCAAGGCCGACCCGGCGCGCCTGGAGGCGGCCCGCGCGGCGACCGCCGAGTTGCAGCGCCACCGCCCCGGCTACCAGGCTCTGTGGCGCCATTTCATGGACGTGTCGGTGGCCGGCATGCGCCAGGACTTCGCCAGCCTTGGAGTCCGGTTCGACCTGTGGAAAGGCGAGGCCGACGTCCACGACCTGATCGCGCCGATGGTCGAACGGCTGACCGCCAATGGCGCGGCGCAGCAAAGCGAGGGCGCGCTGGTCATCGCGGTCGTCGAGCCGGACGACAAGACCGAGTTGCCGCCGCTGATCCTGCTGAAGTCGGACGGCGGCGCGATGTACGGCACCACCGACCTGGCGACCATTGTCGACCGCGTGCAGACCCACGACCCCGACCTGATGCTGTATGTCGTCGACCAGCGCCAGCATCTGCATTTCGAGCAGGTATTCCGGGCCGCTCGCAAGACCGGGCTGAACGGCCGGGCGGCGCTGGAGCATATCGGCTTCGGCACCGTGAACGGCACCGACGGCAAGCCGTTCAAGACCCGCACCGGCGGCGTGATGAAGCTGCAGGACCTGATCGGCATGGCGACGGAACAGGCGCTGGTGCGGCTGCGCGAGGCCGGGCTGGCGGCGGACTACCCGGAGGAGGAGCGGCGGGAGATCGCCCGCATGGTCGGCATCGCGGCGATCAAGTTCGCCGACCTCGGCAACCACCGCATGTCGAACTATGTGTTCGACCTGGACCGGTTCACCCGGTTCGAGGGCCGCACCGGCCCCTACCTGCAATACGCCGCGGTGCGCATCAAGTCGCTGTTGCGCAAGGCCGAGGCGCAGGGCGCGGCGTCGGGCGCAATCCTGCCGCCGACGGAGGTGGAACACGATCTGATGCTCACTCTGTGCCAGCTGCCGGACGCGGTGGCGGCGGCTCATGGCAAGCGGACGCCCAACGACCTGTGCGACTTCGCCTTTCGCCTGGCGCAGGAGTTCAGCCGGTTCTACGCCGCCTGCCATATCCTGAGCGAGACCGACGGCGCGGTCCAGGGCTCGCGCCTGGCCCTGGCGCGCCTGACTCTGCACCAGTTCGAACTGGTGCTGTCGCTGCTGGGCATCGAGGTGCCGGAGCGGATGTAGCCGACGCGCCTGGCGGGCGGCGAGACCGCTGATCCGACTGTTACATTAAAGATACACTGATACAAAAAAGCCCCAGCTTTAGAAGCCAGGGCTTGTCATAAGACAGTCGACAACATTACGTTGCAATCGTGCAGTCTACCTGATGGTTCCTGCATCGCCCTTTCTGGGCAGTTCCTCCCTAAACCTGGGCCGTGCCGCGTTGTGGCGCGGCTTCTTTTTCTGAGGTCGGGAACCGTAGCAGGGAATATCCCGGAAAACAAACACTTCTGAAGCAATCAAATCAAATGCCATAATTCGCCGCCGCGGCAAGCCGCGTCCGCGTCTCAACGGCCGGTCGCGTAGCCTTGCATGCCGCGCGGATTGGCGCCGCCCTTCAGCATCGCACCGTCGCGCGAGACCGCGCACATCCGCCCCTCGGACCACGCCGGGCCGACCTCCAGCACATGGCCGCGCCGCTGGAGCTCGGCCTGCGTGTGCTCCGAAAACCGCTGTTCGATCACCAGCCGGCCGGGCGATCGCGTGCGCGGGTAGAACGAGCTCGGAAAGTGCTCGCTGTGGAACGATGGCGCATCGATCGCCTCCTGCAGGTTCATGCCGAACAGCACGTGGCGCAGGAAGAAGGCGATCTGCCACTGGTCCTGGCTGTCGCCGCCGGGCGTGCCGAAGGCGATGCGGGGCCGGCCGTCCTTCAGCGCGAGCGATGGCGTGAGCGTGGTGCGTGGCCGCCGGCCGGGCGCCAGGCTGGCCGGCAGGCCCTCGTCCAGCCAGAACATCTGCGCCCGGGTCGTCAGGGCGAAGCCGAGACCGGGAACGACCGGCGAGCTTTGCAGCCAGCCGCCGCTGGGCGTCACCGACACCATGTTGCCGTGGCGGTCGACAACGTCGACGTGGCAGGTGTCGCCACCGGCGGTCGGCTCGCCGGCGCCGAGCGCCGCCGCCACCGGCGCATCGACCTCGTGGACGCGGCCGGCACGGCCGTCGACCGAGCCCGGCCTGAGCTCCAGCGACGCGGCGTCGCCGATCAGCGCGCGGCGGCGGTCGTTGTAGTCGTCCGCCAACAGCCGGTCGATCGGCACGTCGACGAAGTCCGGGTCGCCGTAGAACGCCTCGCGGTCTGCGAACGCCAGCTTGATGCACTCGGTCACCGTGTGTACGAAGTCGGCGCCGGTCGGATCGGTCGCGGCGATGTCGGTGCCCTTGAGCAGCGCCAGCAACTGCAGCAACACCGGGCCCTGGGACCATGGGCCGCATTTGCAGACGGTAAGGCCCGCGAAGTCGTAGGTCAGCGGCGCCTCGTAATGGGCCTGCCAGGCCGCCATGTCGTCGCCGGTCAGCACGCCGGCATGGCGCCGCCCGCTGGAGTCCATGACCTCGGCGGACGTGCAGAACCGGTCGACCGCCTCGGCGACGAACCCCTGCGACCAGGCGCGGCGGGCCGCCTCGATCTGCGCGACGCGGTCGCCGCCGGCCGCCTTCGCCTCGGCGATCAGGCGGCGCCAGGTGGCCGCCAGGGGCTTGTTGGCAAACAGGGTCCCGGCGCCGGGCACGTTGCCGTCGGGCAGGTATATGGCGGCCGAGCTGGGCCATTCGCTCTCGAACAGCGGCCGCACCTCGGCGATCGTCTCGGCGACCCGGGGGACCAGCGGGACGCCGGTCTCGGCGTAGCCGAGCGCCGCCTCGAACACCTGCTCCAGGGTCATCGTGCCGGTGTCGCGCAGCATCAGCATCCAGGCGTCGAAGGCGCCGGGCACGACCGCTGCAAGCAGCCCGGTGCCCGGTACCAGATCGAGTCCGAGTCGGCGGTAATGGGTGATCGTCGCACCGGCCGGCGCTACGCCCTGGCCGCACAGCACCCGGGTCTCGCCGGTCCTCGCGACGTGGAGGATGGCGGGCATGTCGCCGCCGGGTCCGTTCATGTGCGGTTCCGCCACTTGCAGCACCATGCCGGCCGCGACGGCGGCATCGAAGGCGTTGCCGCCGCGCTCCAGCATCGCCATGCCGGCGGCGCTGGCCAGCCAGTGGGTGGACGAGACGACGCCGAACGTGCCGGCGATCTCGGGTCGCGTGGTGAACATTTCGGAACCCTTATACCAAGGATCGCTGATGGTGACCCATTTGACCGGGTTCCCTTGTCCGCTCGTCAGGCGCGGTTCGCGCCGCGGTGCCTGCGTAACGCAAGCGGAGCGCAACGCAGCGAGCGGACAAGGGAACCCGGTCAAATGGGTCACTATCAGCGATCCTTGGTATTCTCCGTTGCCCGGTGTGGCGATCGGCCGGAGAGGCCGGCCGTCCGCGGCCCATGATGTTCGGTGCGGCACTGTTCATCAACCGTCCGGGCGATCCGGCCGCCTGGTCAGCGGTCGCCCAGCGCGACGGTGTAGGTCCGGCCGGGTTCCAGCTTGTGCGGCGTGCCCTTGACGATCGCCACCGGGATCCTGGCGGCGATCCACCCGACCACCGCGCGATGTCTGCTGTGTCGATCATGCAAGCCAGGACCGAAGGACAATGTCGGTGCCGGCCACACACAATAGCGCGTGCGCGGCAAACGCCATTGGTCTGCGTCGGATTGCCGACCCGATATTTCTTCGCCGGATCGCCTATGATGGCCGGGTGCCGGGCGGCCCGGCGCGAGAGGGACGGATGGCGGACGTCGGGTTTCTGCTCCAGACCGTGTTGATACTGCTGGCGGCGGTGTGTTTCGTGCCGCTGTTCCAGTGGCTGAGGCTGGGGCCGGTGCTGGGCTATCTGGTGGCCGGCGCGGTCATCGGTCCGTCGGGATTGGCGCTGATCAAGGAGCTGGAGCCGACCCAGGCGCTGGCCGAACTGGGCGTTGTTTTCCTGCTGTTCACCGTCGGGCTGGAGCTGCCGCTCGCCCGATTCCGCGTCATACCACCGCGCATGTTCGGGCTGGGCGTGGCGCAGATCGTGGTGACCGCGGCGGCGGTCGGCGCGGCGGTGCTGGCGATCGGTGGAACCGCGACTGCGGCAATCGTCGTCGGCGGCGGGCTGGCGCTGTCGTCGACGACCATCGTCCTGCGCCTGCTGTCGGACCGCGGCGACCTGAACTCGCGTTTCGGCCGGTCGACCCTGGCCGTTCTGCTGGTGCAGGATCTGGCGGTGGGACCGCTGCTGGTGGCCGTCGTCGCGCTGGGCGGCGCGTCGGGGTCGATCGGCGTCACGCTCGGTTTGGCGGCGCTGAAGGCGGCGCTGGCCGTGGCGTTGATCGTCGGCCTCGGCCGCTACGTCGTCCCGTGGCTGTGCGGGCGGGCGGCGGCGACGCGGCTGCCGGAGGTGTTCGCGGCGCTGACCCTGATGATCGTCCTGTGCGCCGCCCTCGCCACCCATATCGCCGGCCTGACGATGGGGTTCGGCGCGTTCCTGGCCGGCATGCTGTTGGCCGAGACCAGCTACCGCCATCAGGTGGCGGCCGAGATCCAGCCGTTCCGCGGGCTGCTGCTGGGACTGTTCTTCATCACCGTCGGGATGGCCGCCAATCTCGAACTCGCCGGGCGGCAGATCGGCCCGATAGTCCTGATGGCGCTGGGGCTGCTGATCGGCAAGGCGGTGCTGTTGGGTGCGCTGGGCCGGCTGTTCGGGCTGACCAAGGCGCAAGCCCTGCAGATGGGCCTGTTGTTGTCGCAGGGTGGCGAATTCGCATTCGTCCTACTGGGCGCCGGCATCGCCACCGGCGCGGTGACCGCCGCCACCGGCCAGACCCTGGTGGCGGTCGTGGCACTGACCATGATGGCGACGCCGGCGCTGGCGCAGTTGGCGCGCCGGCTGGCCACGCTGGTCGACCGGTTCGAGGCGGTCGGCGTCGAGGAGACCGAGGATCTGACCGAGCAGACCGTCGATCATGTGGTCATCGCCGGGTTCGGCCGCGTCGGCCGCGCGGTCGGGCGGCGCCTGACCGCCACCAACGTGCCGTTCGTCGCCGTCGACCTGGATCCGTCCAATATCACTCACGCGCGCGAGCAAGGCCTCAGCGTGTATTATGGCGACGCCTGCCGGCCGGAGGTGCTGGAGGCGGTGCGGGTCGACCGCGCGCGCGCCGTCGTGGTCGCCCTCAACGACCCAAAGGCGGCGCTGCAGGTGGTGTCGCTGCTGCGGTACATATTCCCGGAGCTGAAGATCTTCGTGCGCGCCTACGACGACGCCCATGCCGAGGAGCTGCGCAACGCCGGCGCCAACGAGGTCGTGCCGGAGCTGGTCGCGACCGGCGACCGCCTGGCCGGGTCGATCCTGGAGCAGGCGGACGAACGCCGCCGCGGGCCCGGCTGAGCGGCGCGGGCGGTCACTGCTCGACGATCAGCCGGTAGTCCGGGGTGGTGTTCAGCGGGCAGGAATACAGGTATTCGCCCGGTTCGAGCTCAACGACGTAGTCATGCACCTGGCCGATTTGCAGGCCGCCGCCGGACACGCTGGTCTTGGTCAGCTGGTGGATCGGATTGCGCCAATCGAAGTCCTCCTCGCGCAACCAGAAGCCCAACTCATATTGGACGTCCAGATTGGTGATGCGGAAGGTGTAGGTGCCCGGTGCGAGCCTCAGCACCTCGGCCTCGGCCAGCCGCACGGCGCCAGTTTCGGCGTTGATTCGGTCGCAATCGGCCTTGCGCGTCGATTGAAAGTCGTGGTCGACGCCGTTCTCGGCCTCGATGAACTGGCAGGCGATCTGGGTCAGCTCGATGACGGTGTTGTCCTGGGCGACTGCGCCCTGCCATGAACCGCCAAGGGCGATCGCGGTCGCGGCCACGGCCCCGCCCAACACTCCGCGAGAGATTATTTCGAAATTCATACTGCACTCCGTTGCACTGGCCCGGCCGCCGACCGCGACTAGGCGGCCAGTGTTCTGCATCGGCTCAATCCGGGCAAGTCAACGGTGCGTTACGCCAGCGTGAGACGTGCGGGCCAGCGGTCACAACTGTGTGCGCAGGTCTTGTTCGATCGCGGCCGCGTGACAAGCTGCCGCGTCGTCTTCTGCAATACTTGCCACGCGGTGGCCGCCTACAACGTCTACTCGTTCTTCATGCCGGTTCATTTTCCGCGCGCGACGGCGCCCTGATCGGAGCACCGCTCCGCCGGTCAGCTGCGCAGTGCCCGGCGTATGCCGCGCAGCTGCCGGTCGACCGATATCGCGGTCACCGAGGTCACCTCAAGCTCGCGGTCCTCGTACACGTCGGTGTCGGGATGGCCCACCTGCCACTCGGCCACCGCGGCGTCGCGCGCCGCCAGCAGGGATTCGATCTGTGGCCGGAACAGGCCGATCATCGCGGTGATCCACCGATTGGTCGGCCAGGACGGGCGCGCGAGGTCGATCGAAAACAGGTCCAGCATGGCGATGACGTCGGCCGCCCGGTACCAGACCTCGCCGGTGACCCAGCGGTTGGTCGTGAACAGCCCTGTCGGATAGCCAGGGTGGTCCATCGCGATCGCCACCAGGTGGCTCAGCGCGTCATTCGGGCCCTCCGGTAGGACGAGGTCCGGGACGTCCGCGGGGCGGATGCCCGGCGGCATGCCCTTCGGCCGCAGGAAAGTATGGAAATGGCCGTGTTCGGCCTGCCGGGTCGGACCCGGATGGGCATGGTAGTACCACTGCGCGTTGCTGTCGGGATCGAACGCGTCGCCCTTCGGATAGTGGTTCCACTCGTAGAATGTTCCCTGATGGCGCAGGATCTCGCCCACGACGTTGTCGCCGGTCTTGCGCAGCACCCGATAGCACTCCTGGATCTCCGCGCCGGCCGCCGCCATCCGCTCGAGCCGCTCCCGCGGAATCCGAGAGAAGTCGGGCTCGATCCCGGAATCTTCGGCGATCTTCGTGGCCATGGCTGTCCCCGTCGCTACGGATAATTTGGGATGGACCCCGCATGGTACCAGGGGGCGTCGCCACCGCGTTGCCAGGCCGACCTCACGGCAGTTCGCGGACGAGCCTGAAGCCGATCAGGATGTGCTTCAGCGCCGCGGGCCGGCCGTGCCGCGCCGCCGGTCGGCAGACGCCGCAACCCCTGTCGTCCCACGATCCGCCCTTGACCAGATCGCGCCCCTCGCCGGCGGCCGTCGCCGTCAATTCGAACACCTGCCCGGCGGCGTCGAGCAGGCCGAAGGGGCTGGCCCCGTCGGCGAGCCGGCCGACCGGCATGGTGTCGAAGGGGCCCTGGTCGGCGCTGTTGAGCTGTCCTGCCCGCCAGTCATCGCCCCAGGGAAAGCGCCAGCCTTCGGTGCCGCGCGCCGCCTTCTCCCACTCCAGCTCGGTAGGCAGGCGCCAAGTCTGGCCGGTCCGCCGGGACAGCCAGGCGGCGTAGCCGACCGCGTCGTCGTGGCTGACCAGGACGACCGGGTGGTCGTCGCGTCCGGCCGGCGGCCGACCGTCGTTCCAGGCGTGCCGGCGGGTCCGCTCGAATGGGTGCACCAGCCGGTACGACGCCCACAGGCGCGGACCGACATCCGGCGCCGCATGGCCCGTCGCCGCGACGAACGCGGCGAATTGGGCATTGCTGATCGGAGTACGGGCGATGGCGTACGCCGGCACCGCGACCGTCGTGCGATCGCGTTCGCGATCGTACCATTCGTTGTCGCGGGTGACAGTGTGGCCGTAGGCGGCCTCGTCCAGGGCATAGGCGAATTCGCGTTCGCCGGCGTCGGATCCGGCGATGAACGGACCAGCCGGGATCACCACCAGATCAGGGATCGGCGGTGCCGGGCGATCACCGCTCGCCGCCGCTGCGCCGCCGCCGGCGACCGCAATCAGGAAAAGCGTTCGGGCCGCCACGACCGCGCCGGCACATGTGCATCGCCACCGCGACCGATTGCGCCACCTTGTCATCTGGCTGGTCATCGAATCGGAAC
>JAZFQW010000024.1:0-6557 GCA_036445335.1 Alphaproteobacteria bacterium
AGGGCGGGCAGGCCGGCAATCACCCCGTCGAGCGCGCTGTGCGGCCGACCCTGTGCCGTGTCGGCCCGTTCGGCGGCCTTCTGGTCCTCCCAGCGGACGTTCATCTCGCCGGCGCCGCGAACGGTGACGTCGCCGAACACGTGCGGGTGGCGGCGGATCATCTTGTCGGCGATGCCGCGTGCGACCGCGTCGAAATCGAAGTCGCCTTGCTCCTCGGCCATGCGGGCGTAGAACACCACCTGGAACAGCAGGTCGCCCAGCTCGTCGCGCAATTCGTCCATGTTACCGCGCGCGATGGCGTCGGCAACCTCGTAGGCTTCCTCGATGGTGTGTGGCGCGATCGTTCCGAAGCTCTGTTCCAGATCCCACGGACAGCCGCCGTCGGGATCGCGCAGCCGCGCCATCACGTCGAGCAGCCGGTCGATGCCGGTGCGGCTCTGGTCGGTCGGATCGGTCATGATGGTCGCGCTGCGTCGAAGTAAGGCCGGACCTTACTAGACCGCCGATCCGATGCAAAGCAGGGACCCGCCGTGCCCATTCCCAATTGTCGGATAATGCATATTATGGAAAATACCGCGGTCGCGCGGAGGAGGACCGCGCGGATCGTCAAAGATCGATCACCAGGCCGTCGTAGGCCGGCTCGACGCCGCGCGGCAGCGTTGCCATCAGGCGGTCGTAGTCCATCATGTGGCTCAGATGGGTCAGATAGGCCCGGCGCGGCCGCAGCCGGTCGATCCAGCCAAGCGCGCGATCCAGATGGGCGTGGCTCGGATGCGGCTTCTCGCGGGTGGCGTCGACCACCCAGACGTCGAGATCGGCCAGCGCCGCGAACGCCGCGTCGTCGAGGTCGACCACGTCGGTCGAGTACGCGAACGCGCCGAACCGGAAGCCCATCGATTCGGAGTATCCGTGGTCCTGGACGATCGGTACGATGTCCAGGTCGCCGATCCGGACCGGGCCGTCGATCGGACGCACGTCGAGGATCGGCTTGTACAAGTGGCGGTCGATGTCGGCACCGGCGACGGCGTATGCGAAGCGCTCCATCAGATGGCCGCTTGTTGCGGCGTCGGCATAGGCCGGCAGCGGCCCATGCTCCCAGATCAGCGGCCGCAGGTCGTCGATACCGTGCAGATGGTCGGCGTGGGCGTGGGTATAGAGCACCGCGTCGACGCGATCGACCGCGGCGTCCAGCAACTGCTCCCGCAGGTCGGTCGGCGTGTCGACCAGCACCACCGTGCCGCTGCTCTCCACCAGGATGGCCGGGCGCCGGCGCCGGTTCTTCGGGTTCGCCGGGTCGCAGGTGCCCCACCGGTTGCCGACCATCGGCACGCCGAGCGAGCCGCCGCAGCCGAGGATGGTGATCTTCATGGCGCGGGCGCCGGCACCTTGTCGAACAGCGTCAGGAAGTTGGCGGTGGTGCGCCGCGCCACCTCCTCCGCCTCGATACCCTTCTCCTCGGCAAGCCGCGCCGCGATGTGCACGACGAAGGCCGGCTCGTTGCGCTTGCCGCGCTTGGGCACCGGCGCCAGATAGGGCGAGTCGGTCTCGACCAGCAGCCGGTCCAGCGGCAGGTCGCGCACGGTCGCGCGAATGTCGTCGGACCGGTTGAAGGTCAGGATCCCGGAGAGCGAAACGTAAAAGCCAATTTTCACAGCGTCTTCAGCGAGTTGTCGGCCGGTGCTGAAGCAATGGATGACGCCGCGCAACGGGTCGCCGACCGGGTCGCCCGCGCCCTCCTCTTCGAGAATCCGGATGGTATCGGCGTCGGCGCTGCGGGTGTGCACGACCAGCGGCAATCCGCTCTCGCGCGCCGCCCGGATATGGCTGCGGAAGCTGCGCTGCTGGTCGTCGCGCGGGCTGTGATCGTAGTGGTAGTCCAGCCCGCTCTCGCCGATCGCCACGACCTTCGGATGGCGGGCGATCTCGATCAGGCGCGCCGCAGTCACGTCGCCCTCCAGCGCCGCGTCGTGCGGATGCACGCCGACCGCGCAGTAGACGTCCGCATAGCGGTCGACGATCGCCAGGGTGCCCGGCAGGCGGCTGATCCGCGTGCAGATCGTCACCATGGCGCCGACCCCGACGGCGCGGGCGCGGTCGACCACCGCGTCCAGCTCGTCGGCGAACTCCGGAAAGTCGAGATGGCAGTGGCTGTCGACCAGCATCAGCGATCCGCGGCCTCGACATGGCGCGGGAATACGCCCTGGGGCTTCGGCAATGCGGCGCCCGGCGCCAGCGCGCCGGCGTCCCCGAGGTGTGCGAAGTCGCGCGCGTCGGACGGCACCGCCAGCTGGTCCAGCATCCGGCCCATGGCGCCGGGCATAACCGGCTGGGACAGGATGGCCAGCCGCCGCACCGTCTCCGCCACCACGTACAGCACCGTCGCCATGCGCGCCGGATCGGTCTTGCGCAGCGCCCACGGCGCCTGCCCGTCGACATAGCGGTTGGCGTCGCCGATCACCGCCCAGGTCGCCTCCAGCACCCGGTGGAACGCCTGCACCGCCATCTCCGCCCGGGCCCGCTCAAGCAGGCCGGCCGCCTTGTCTAGCAGCGCCAGGTCGGTTGGCGTGAATTCGCCCGGTTGCGGCACCCTGCTCTCGCAGTTCTTGGCGATCATCGACAGCACGCGCTGCGCCAGGTTGCCGAAATCGTTGGCCAGGTCGCCGTTGCTGCGGGCGATCATGGCGCGGTGGGAGAAGTCGCCGTCGTTGCCGAACGGCACCTCGCGGAGCAGGAAATAGCGCACCTGGTCCAGCCCGTACTGGCCGACCAGCGCGTGCGGGTCGATCACGTTGCCCAGCGATTTGGAGATCTTCTGCCCCTCGTTGGTCCACCAGCCGTGGGCGAACACCCGCCTAGGCGGCGCCAAGCCGGCCGACATCAGGAACGCCGGCCAATAGACCGCGTGGAACCGCAGGATGTCCTTGCCGACCATGTGCAGATCGGCCGGCCAGAAACGCCGGAACGTCTCGGAGTCGACGTCGGGATAGCCGACGTCGGTGATATAGTTGGTCAGCGCGTCGAGCCAGACATACATGATATGGCCCTCGTCGCCCGGCACCTCGACGCCCCAGTCGAACGTGGTGCGGCTGATCGACAGGTCGCGCAGGCCGGAGCGCACGAAGGCGATGACCTCGTTGCGGCGCGACCGCGGCAGGATGAAATCGGGGTTGGCGTCATAGAACGCGAGCAGCCGGTCCTGCCAGGCCGACAGGCGGAAGAAATAGCTCGGTTCTTCGACCCATTCGCATTCGTGGCCGCTGGGCGCGATCTTCCTGCCATCGACGTCGGTCAGCTCGTCCTCGCCATGGAACGCCTCGTCTTTCACCGAATACCAGCCGGCGTATTTGCCGAGATAGATGTCGCCGCCGGCGTCGATGGCGCGCCAGATCGCCTGGCTGGCGCGCTTGTGGCGCGGCTCGGTGGTGCGGATGAAACCGTCATTGGTGAAGGCCATCGCCTGGCCCAGCTCGCGGAAGTTTTGGCTGACCCGGTCGGTGAAGGCCTGCGGCTCCAGGCCCGCCGCCTGCGCCGATTGCTGGACCTTCTGGCCGTGCTCGTCGGTGCCGGTGAGGAAATGGACGTCGCAGCCGTCCAGCCGCATGAACCGCGCCAACGCGTCGCATGCCAGCGTCGTGTAGGCGTGGCCGATATGCGGCTTGTCGTTGACGTAGTAGATCGGCGTCGTCAGATAGTAGCGCTTGCTGGCCCCGACCATGGTCGGCTGTCTCCCGCTAGGCTCGTGCCGCCACTTCAAGCGACATGAAGGCCTGCAGGATGACCTGCTTCCTGTCCAGGTTGGCGCTGTCTGCCCGGGCGAAAAGGTGGTGCGTCTTTTCCCACACCTCCAACCAGCGATCAAGGCCGCCCGAGTGCGGCGGGCCTGCGCCCAGCCGCCGCATCAGGTCGGCCTCGCCCGCCACCGCGTCCGCCGCGGCGTCGCCGCGCGCGATGGCGCGTATCAGCCGGGTCAGCCACCAGTCCAGCAGTCCGACGGCGGTGCGGTAGGCCGCTTCGGCCGCCGCCGGGCCCAACCGGTCGCCCAGCTTGTGGAGCCGCACCAAGTCGAGGTCCGGCAGCGTGGCCAACAAGCCGATCAGGCTTCGATAGAGCTCCAGGCCGCCCGCCTCGACCAGCGCCAGCGCGCGGCCCGGGCTGCCGTCCGCCAGCCGCGCTACCGCCAACCGGTCGGCCGGAGTGAGCGCCGTCGCGTACCGTTGCAGATGGGCGGCCACCGCCTCCTCCGGCAGCGAATCCAGCAGCAGCCGGCGGCACCGCGACCGGATCGTCGGCGCCAGTGCCCCCGGATTGCTGCTGACTAGCAGGATCAGCGCCCGCGCCGGCGGCTCCTCCAGCACCTTCAGGATGGCGTTGGCGCTGCTGCGGTTCATTCGCTCCGCCTCGTCGACGACGACGACCCGCCAGCCGCCCTCGGCGGCGGTCAGATGGAGAAAGGGTGCGATGCGGCGGACCGCGTCGACCGGGACGTCGGTCGGCAGCTTGCCGGTCTTCTCGTCGCGGCGGCGCTCGACAGTCAACAGGTCGGCATGGCCACCGGCGGCGACCCGGCGGAACACCGGGTGATCGGATCGCAACTCGAGCGTCGCCGGCGGTGAGTCGCCGAACAGCCCATCGGACGCCGTCGCCGAGCCGGCCAGCACGAAACGGGCGAAGCGGAACGCCAGCGTCGCCTTGCCGATACCCTTGGGCCCGCCGATCAGCCAGGCGTGCGGCATCCGGCCCGACCGCAGCGCCTGCAACAGCGCCCGCTCCGCCGCCGCATGGCCGATCAGCGTGGGAGTCTCCCGCGGCGGCAGGACATCGTTCGCCGGCCCATCGCGGTTCACGGTGGTGCCAGCCTGTCGCGCACGGCGCGCAGAACGGCCGCGGCGACGGTGTCCGCCGGCGGCATCGCGTCGATCAGGACACAGCGCCGAGGGGCGCGCTTCGAGATGTCGTGGAACCCGGTGCGTATGCGCTCGTGAAAGCCGCCGTCCATTCGCTCGTATCGCGTCTCGCTGCCGCGCCGCGCCGACGCCCGGCGCAGCCCCTCGGCCACCGGAACGTCGAGGATGACCGTCAGATCGGGTAGAAAATCGTCGGTCGCGAACTTTTGCAAGGTCGCGATCCACGATCGGCCCAGTTCGTGGCCATAGCCCTGATACGCCATCGTGCTGTCGACGAACCGGTCCGAGATCACCCAGTCGCCGCGTGCCAGCGCCGGCCATATGGTGCGGCGCAGATGGTCGCGGCGCGCGGCGAAATGCAACAGCGCCTCGGAGATGGCGTCCCAGCGGTCGGGCGCGCCCTCGACCAGCAGCCGCCGGATTTCCTCGGCGCCCGGCGCGCCGCCGGGTTCGCGGGTCCTGACCACGGTCAGGCCGCGTGCCGTCAGGGCGTCGACCAGTGCGACCAGCTGGGTGGTCTTGCCCGCCCCTTCTCCACCCTCCAGCGTGATGAATCGGCCGCGGGACAACGCGGCGCCCGCTAGTTCAGCGCGCTGTAGATGAGGTGTCCGGCGGCAACCACGGCACGGCCGAAGAAGCCCCTGCGTTCGATGTCGGCGCCGGCCAGCAGCGGCACCGTGCGCGGCGGCGTGTCGGGGGCGGTAACGACCAATGTCCCCAGCGCCTGACCGGCGGCGATCGGGGCCGCCACCGGCTCGTCGACCCGTACGGTGACCTCGAGGTCGTTGCGGACCGCGCGCCGAAGAGTGACCGCCAGGTCTTCGGCCAGCACCAGTGGCACGGTGTTCTCGACGCCCATCCAGACCTGGACCGCCTCCACCGTCTCATCGGCCGCGAACAGATCGTAGTTCTCGAACTCGCGGAAGCCCCACGAGATCAGGCGGGCGCTTTCCTCGGCCCGCACCGTGACGCTTTCGAGCCCGTTGAGCACAAGGACCAGCCGGCGGCCGTCGCGCTGGGCCGACCCGGTCAGGCCGTAGCCGGCCTCGTCGGTGTGGCCGGTCTTCAGCCCGTCGCCGCCGAAGTCGCGGTACAGCAGCGGGTTGCGGTTGCCCTGCTTGATGTCGCTGAACGTGAACTCCAGCTCGGCGAAATAGTGGTAGTACTGCGGGAAGTCGGAGATGATCCGCTGCGCCAGGATCGCCAGGTCGCGGGCGGTGGAGAAATGGCCCGGATCGGGCCAGCCGGTGGAATTGCGGAAGCTGGTGTTGGTCATTCCCAGTTCGCGGGCGCGTTCGGTCATCTGGCGGGCGAACTCCTCTTCGGTGCCGCCCAGCGCCTCGGCGACCACGATGGAGGCGTCGTTGCCCGACTGCACGACGATGCCGCGGATCAGGTCCTCCACGCGGACCGTCGTGTTGACCTCGACGAACATCTTCGAACCACTCTTGCGCCAGGCGTACTCGCTGACCGGCAGCATGTCGTCGAGCGACAGCCGGCCCTGCTCCAGCGCCTCGAACACCATGTAGACCGTCATGATCTTGCTCATCGACGCCGTCGGCATGGTGTCGTCGGGGTTCCTTTCCAGCAGCACCGATCCGGTCGACATGTCGATCAGAATCGCCTCACGCGCCGTCGTCTCGATCGCCCGCG